>JAFKLR010000003.1:600000-900000 GCA_017304685.1 Sphingobacteriia bacterium
CTATAATGCTTGGTAAAACAAATATGGATGATACTGCTATGGGATCATCTAATTTAACCAGCTGTTTTGGGCCTTGTGAAAACCCGTGGAGAGGACAATCAAATCCTAATGAGAAATTAGTACCGGGTGGATCATCAGGTGGTTCCGCAATCGCTGTTTCTTCAAGAATGGCTATGGCAGCTCTTGGAAGTGATACAGGTGGTTCAATTCGCCAACCTGCTTCTTTTACAGGAAGTGTAGGTATTAAACCGAGTTATGGAAGATGCTCTCGCTATGGAATGATAGCGTATTCAAGTTCTCTTGACCAAGCTGGCGTATTTACTCGTACTGTGAGCGATGCAGCTTTAGCATTGGAAGCAATTATGGGAAGTGACGAATTTGATTCAACTGTATTAAATAACCCTGTACCTAGATTATCACAAATTCAATATTCAGAGTTAAAAGGCTTAAGAGTTGGAATTCCGAAAGAATATCATAATGATATGGTAGCTAAAGAAATTACCGATTTATGGCAACAAGGTGCTGATTGGTTAAGACAACATGGTGCAGAAATAGTTGAAATATCTTTACCGCATACAAGATACGCATTACCAGTATATTACATAGTAGCTCCAGCAGAAGCTTCAACGAATTTAGCGCGTTATGATGGTGTTAGATATGGACATAGAACAAGTGAAACTGTTCAAAATATTAATGATTTATACGAATTAACAAGGGCTGAAGGTTTTGGTGAAGAGGTTCAAAGGCGTATATTAGTAGGAACATTTGTGCTTTCTTCTGAAAAAATAAGTAGTTATTTTCAAAAAGCTCAAAAGGTTAGAACTCTTGTAATTCAGGATTTTAAAGAAGCATTTAGCAAAGTTGATGTTATCCTTACACCAACTGCTTTATCCGCAGCTTTCAGTATGGATGCTAAGCTCGATCCTGTAAGCATGTATTTAAATGACGTGTATACAATACCTGCAAGTCTCGCTGGACTTCCATGTGTTTCTATACCTGCTACTTTAAGTAATAATGGATTACCTTTAGGATTACAGTTAATTGCAAAACACTTAGATGAAGAAACTCTAATTAAAGCTAGTTTAGCTTTAGAAAAGGCAGCAAATTTCAAATATAAACCAAATACAATATAAACTAAGGTACGTAAATGAATTCTGAATGGGAAATAGTAATAGGTCTTGAAGTTCACGCTCAAGTTACCTCAAATGCAAAATTATTTTCAAGCGCTTCAACTAAATTTGGAGCAGAACCAAATTCTCAGGTTTCTTTTATCGATGCAGCAATGCCTGGTATGTTACCTAAGTTAAATAAATTTTGTGTTGAGCAAGCGGTAAAAACAGGATTAGGGTTAAATGCAGAAATTAATCTTGAATCTAGATTTGATCGTAAGAATTACTTTTACCCGGATTTACCTCAAGGGTATCAAATCACTCAATTTTTTAAGCCAATTGTTGATAAAGGATATATAAATATTAGGCTTAATGATGGCAGTCATAAAAAAGTTGGAATTCATCATATCCATTTAGAGCAAGATGCTGGAAAAAGTTTACATGATCAAAGCCCGCGCCATACTTTTATTGACTTAAATAGAGCGGGGGTGGCTTTAATGGAAATAGTTTCTGAACCCGACATGAGATCGGCTGAAGAAGCTGCAGAATATATGAAAAAACTTAGAGCTATACTTCGTTATCTTGGTACATGTGACGGTGATATGGAAAAAGGCTCATTAAGATGTGATGCTAACGTTTCTGTCCGTAAAAAAGGAGCACCTTTAGGCACACGTTGTGAAATTAAAAACCTGAACTCAATTCGTTTTATTATGAAAGCAATTGAGTATGAAGCAGAAAGACAAATTCAAGTAATTGAATCTGGGGGAACAATAGACCAAGAAACAAGATTGTTTGATACGACTACTGGCGAAACTCGTACAATGCGTTCTAAAGAAGATGCGCTTGATTACCGTTATTTCCCTGACCCTGATTTATTACCTATAAAACTAACTAGCGATTATATCGAAAACTTACGTAAAAGTTTACCTGAATTACCTGATCAAAAAGTTAAGAGATATACAGAACAATTAGGATTAACTGAATATGATGCTGAAGTTTTAACTTCAGATAAAACCTTTGCTGATTATTTTGAAGAAGTTATTAAAGAAGTAAATGAGCCAAAACTTGCAGCAAATTGGATTATGGCTGAACTCTTTGGGAGACTTAATAAAGCTGGTATTGAAATTACTGATTCGAAAATTTCTGCTAAATCCTTTGCAAAATTAATTAAATTAATGGCTACTGATGTTATTTCAGGCAAAATTGCGAAGCAAGTTATTGATATAATGTTTGAAACAGGAAGAGATGCAGAAGAAATTGTTGAGACAGAAAATTTAAAGCAAGTTACTGATACCGGTGAAATTGAAAAGGTTATTGATGAAGTGCTCGCTTCAAATCAAGACAAAGTAGCTGAATATAAATCTGGAAAAGATAAGTTATTTGGTTTTTTTGTTGGTCAAGTAATGAAAGCTTCAGGTGGCAAAGTTAACCCAGACATAGTAAATAAAATTCTTAAAGATAAATTATCTTAAAGAATTACTTCAAATGAAGTTAGTTTTCTATCGGTAAAATCTGAGGTATTATAATTTAACCTGTAATTCTCGCATGTATCTTTTATTATATGTTTTTTATTATTTAAACAATGAATAAACTTCATAAGAATACAGGTTACAATTAAGAAATTTTCATTGGTAACACTTAGTTTTTGTTTTTTAAGTTCTAATATTAATAAAATAATTTCAGTAGGAAGGTATTTAAATATTAGAGGACGTAAAGAACATTTTTCATTAAGCTTTAAGTGAGTATATTTATCAACTTTATCAAGAAAATCATTAAATAGATTGCCAAATTTTTCAATAAATTTGTTTTCCTTTAGGATTAATTCTTGGGAATAATGGTTAAAGTTCTTAGTTGGTATATTAAAAATAAAAATAGAATTTTTTGAACTCTGTAATAGCTTGGTTAAATTAATTTCTTTTCCTACTAATACTTTTTGTTGTTCAAGATTCTGTCTAAAATTTGAGATTAACATATAATTAATATTGTTTAGTTAATATTTAATTAATATATAATATTAAATTTTTTACCTTTTGTAAATATAGTTTAATATTATATATATAGATATGTTAACTACCAAACTTATATAATGACGTATTACTTATATTATGAAAATTTATAACTCTCGGTTTATTTTCTTCTTATATATCAATTTTTATACTCTTAATAAGATCTGTTAATAATTTCATTTCATCTTTTTCAGCTTTTATAATTTCAATAGTTTCTCTATAAGAGGTTTGAGATTTAATGCTTATAAAATTAGCTCTATTAGGTTCTCCTTCCTCTTTTTTTTCAGTAGAATTAGCTTGAAGATTTATATTAGGAAGAGAAGAAACTCTTCTAATTGGAGTAGGTCTAATGTTAGTAATAACACTCCCAATACCTTTGTTAATCTCTTCTTTTAAGTAAATTTTTAATGAATTGAAGCTATTCACAAGTTTATTTAAAAACTGCCCTAATATTTCAGTATTTTTCTCTATCTTATTTGTTAAAGTAGAAAATTCATTAGGGGAAAGATTTGTATTATTAAAATTATTAGATAAGGGAAGGCTAAAAATAGTTTCATTTCCTTTAAATTTTTTTTGGATATGCTCTTTATTATCTTTATTTTCCGCCTTACGTTTTTTTTGATTGTAAGTTTTATTTTCTTCTGATCCTGTTTTAGTTTTTTTATATTTAACTTCTGTGACTTCGTGAGCTTCCGATTTACGTTTTGTCATATTTTACCTATTTAGGTTATTAATATAATTTATACATATAAAAATATTTCATTTAAAAAAAATGTAAATTAATGTAATTATAAATTATATTAATCTTATAGTTTTACCTATGAATAATTTTCTTAGAATATTTGGTTTTGGTTACACTGCTAAATACTTAGCTAAAATTTTACCTGATAATTTTAAAGTTGATGGTTCTAATACTGGAACTAACGAAAATGGGTTTGTTTTTAATCCACCGACAGAAGTAGAAAATTTAGATTTTAGTGAAGTAACTCATATATTAATCACTATTCCTCCTGATCAGGATGGAGATTTAGTATATGAATATTATAACAAACAAATAATGAATGAAGCTAAAAAACTTAAATGGATTGGATATATTTCTACAACTGGAGTATATGGTGATTATCAAGGTAACTGGGTTGATGAAACTTCAGAATTAAGAGCTAATGATGTACTATCACTAAACAGAATTAAAGCTGAAAACCAATGGCTAGAATTTGGTAAACATAATGCTAATCTTTCTATAAATATTTTTAGAGTAGCAGGTATTTACGGACCTAATCGCTCGATTGTAGAAAAAGTTATTAATGATAACTATAAAATTATTAAAAAAGAGGGGCAATATTTTAGTAGAATTCATGTAGAAGATATTGCAAATATTATTTTAAAAACCATGGCAAATTACAAAACTGAAATTTATAATTTAGCAGATGATTTACCAACTTCACCCGAAGAGCCATATTTATATTTAATTCAGAAGTTAAACAAAACTACCCCGGAAATTTATAACTTTAATGAAATTGCTTTAAATGATATGTTAAAACACTTTTTTAATTCAAGTAAGAAAGTAAATAATAATAAAATAAAAGAAATTTTAAATATTAAATTGAAATACCCAAGCTATCAGCATGGATTTGATGAAATTTTAAAACTATATCAAAAATAATAAATATCTAAGAAAATAATGAGGAAAAGATAAATGATGCTTTCAGTTGTAGTACCTATATATAATGAGCGTGAAAATATTAAGCCTATGATAGAAGCTTTAAAATCCAATTTAAATAAGTATGATTATGAAATTATATTTGTAGATGATGGTTCAATAGATGGAACTATTGAAGAAGTAGAATCTCATTTAGATCAAAAAACAAAGTTAATTCAGTTATCTAGAAATTTTGGCCAAACCTCAGCGATGGCTGCAGGGATTGCAAGTGCAAATGGTGAATATATAGTTACGCTTGATGGTGATTTACAAAATGACCCTTCAGATATTCCAATGATGTTAGATAAATTAATTACTAATAAAGTTGATATGGTTGCAGGTAGAAGAGCCAACAGACGTGATGGCGCACTACTTAGAAAATTTCCAAGTAAAGTTGCTAATTTTATAATTAGGAAAATTAGTGGTGTTGATTTAAAAGATTATGGTTGCACTTTAAAAGTTTTTAAACGCGATTTAGCTGTAAAATTAGACTTATACGGTGAATTACATAGATTTATTCCTATCTTAGCCCATATGAAGGGTGGAAAAATTTTAGAAGTTGATGTTAAGCATCATTCAAGACAATTTGGTAAATCTAAATATGGTATTGGTAGAACAATGAAGGTGGTAAGTGATTTGTTCTTAATGATGTTTATGCTTAAATATCGTCAAAAGCCTATGCATCTCTTTGGAACTTTAGGGGTAGGTTCTCTTTCAATATCATTTTTAATTGCCATTTATTTATTCTTTCTAAAAATTATTGGTCAATCTATTACAGATAAACCTTTATTTTATTTGTTCATTATTCTTGTAATAGCTTCATTACAGTTAATTACTACAGGTTTTTTAGCAGAACTTGTTATGAGAACATATTATGAATCTCAAAATAAGAAACCGTATGAAATAGCAAGGAAATTAGGCAAGTTTGATAATGACGCTTAATAAAAAGAAAGTATTTATTATCCTTAAATTATTGCTAATAAGTGTAGCTGGATATTACCTATATACTAAACTTGATTGGAAAGAAATAACGCTTTATTTAAATAAAATAAGTTTTATCAACCTTTTCATTTCATTTGTATTTCTTAATTTATCATATGTTTTTAGTGCTTATCGTTTAAAAGGGTATTTAAAATTTAGAAATATTAAAGAAAAAATTTCAAAATTATTACTTCTGGGTTACAAATGTAGTTTTTTTAGTAATTTTCTTCCTGGCGGTATTGGAGGTGAAGGATTTAAACTATATTCTTTCATAAATACATACAAATTACCTAGCAAAACAGCAATTAAATTAGTGTTTTCTGATCGCGGAAGCGGAATGCTTTCTTTGGCTTTTTTAGTACTTCTTTTTTTGTCTTTTATAAATATAAAATTAAAAATTCCACAAAATTTAATTATATTAATGTCCTGTGTTGGTCTTATAATAAATGTAATTTTATATAGAATAATAACTTTTAAATTATTAGACGAAACTACTAATATTTCTTTTAGATCATTCTTTTACTCTCTTTTAGTTCAATTGTGCTGCGGCATAGCTTTTATAGTAATATTACTTGATATTAACCCTAATATTGATATTAAAAGTTATATGTTTGCTTTCTTTTTAAGTTCGGTAATGATTATTATCCCAGTATCTGTCGGTGGGCTTGGTATAAGAGAAGTTACTTTCTATATTACTTCTAAATATCTATATATTGATTCAGAACTTGCAATAACCGCGTCAATAATTTTTTATATAATTTCATTAATTTCTTCTTTATTTGCAATTCAAGGAGTTATCAAAGTCAAGGATTTAAACTAATTGTCTATTGAATAAAATTATGTTATCAAGGAAATATGGAGTTATTTACTAACTTTTACGGAGAGTTTAAAAATGGTTAAAGCTAAAAATAAAATTAATAAAATATTATCCAAAGTTACAATCGTAACCCTTCTTTCTACAACTTTATTATCTACTACTGGATGTGAAAATGGAAGAGGATTTAATCGCCAAGATGCAGCTTCTTTAATGGGAGCAATTGGTGGTGGAATTTTAGGGTCAAATATCGGTAAAGGTAAAGGTAGAATGGTTGGTGCTGCTGTTGGTGCTTTAGGTGGAGCTGCATTTGGAAGCTGGCTCGGTGAAAACCTTGAGCCTAGAGATCGCGAATATCATTACAGGACTACACAAACCACACTTGAAACTGTACCACTTGGTGAAACAAGAGAATGGACCGATCCAGATACGCATGCACGTGGTTATGTGACACCAACAAGAACTTATAAAAAATCTGGAAAATATTGCCGCGAATATAATCAAAAAATCGTAATAGGTGGTAAGGAACAGAGCGCTTATGGTACTGCTTGTCGTCAAGAAGACGGTAGCTGGGAAATTCAAGAGTAGAATAACAAATACTATAAACAAGCCTAAAAATAAGCTCTATACTTTTATAGAGCTTATTTTTATTTAAACACTAAAATTGATTTCTTTTAATGTTATTTTTGTATTCCTTACAATTATTTTACAATCTTCTTAACTAAAAGTTTGATTTTCTTTAAGAAATTTTATATTAATTACTGCAGAGAAAATATAATTTAAGGATATAAAGATGAATGAAGCATTTATAAGCGAGGGTTTAAAAGAGCCTATTACAGGTACCATAATGAAAGGTAAAAAAGGCCTTATCATGGGAGTCGCTAATGATAAATCCATAGCATGGGGTATTGCTCAAGCTTTACATGCGCAGGGTGCTGAAATAGCTTATACATATCAAGGTGAAGCATTACTTAAAAGAGTTGAAAAATTAGCCACTTTAACTGATTCAAATACATTAATTCCTTGTGATGTAAAAGATCAAGCTTCAATTGATGAAGCATTCAAACTAATTGAAAAAAAATGGGGTAAAATTGACTTTATAGTTCATGCAATAGCATTTTCTGACAAAGAAGAATTAAAAGGTCAATACGTTGATACATCATTAGAAAATTTCCTTAATACCATGCATATTTCAGTATACTCATTTACGGCTGTTGCTCGTAAAGCTCGCGAATTAATGAAAGATGGCGGGAGTATGCTGACTCTAACATATTATGGTGCTGAAAAAGTAATGCCACATTATAATGTTATGGGTATTGCTAAAGCTGCTTTAGAAACAAGTGTACAATATTTAGCAGCAGATCTTGGAAGAGAAAATATACGTGTAAATGCAATATCAGCAGGGCCAATAAAAACATTAGCTGCTTCTGGTATTGGTGATTTCAGATATATTTTAAAGTGGAATGAATATAATGCTCCTTTAAAAAGAAATACTACTATTCAAGAAGTAGGTGGTGCTGGATTATATTTATTAAGTGATTTAAGTACTGGGACAACAGGTGAAATATTACATGTTGATAGTGGGTATCATGTGGTGGGGATGAAGGCGATTGATGCGCCGGATATTACTGTAATAATGAATGGCGAATAATTAAGAGGTTTTTTTATGACAGAATACACGCAAGCAACGTTAGTGGGTGATAAATATAAAATTAGCGTTCCACAAGAAGACGTTAATATAAAAGAAAGTACTGTAAAAGCTTTGAAGTGTTTTGCTCTTGAAGCCGATAATATAATTATTAGAAATACTTTAGTACAATCAGATGATATTTTAGCATTTAATTCTAAAAGTCTAAGTATTTTTTCTTCTACCCTTGAATCAGGAAAACATATTTATGTTAATGAAGGCTGTGCGCTAAATATTTATAACTCTGAAATTAAATTTGATGTAGAATATGTGACACAGGATGTTTTGCAAGAAATTATGAATGGGTACTTTAGTTAAATTTTTTTAATGGCTAATTTACTTTATAATTTAGCCATTAAAACTGTTTCTTTTTGAGATTTTTCATATTTTTCTCTTTCAGAACTTATATGAATAGTATTTTTAATCTCATTTTCAATCTCTATAAATAATTTTTCAATATAATTATCTATAGCTTTAGAATCATTAATATGATTGTCCCTAAGTAGTCTATTATTTTGTTCAATAACTCTTTTAGAAATATAACTATAAAGTGATACAACAAGAATACTTCCAAATAATGGTATTAAGGCTTCATCTTGTATCCCTAAGATTTCACCCACAACTGGATTTAATAAATCTACATTTGCTGGTACTTTTTTTACATGTTCAATTAAGAATTTAGCAGCTTTTAAGCGAGGAGAAGAGGAGCTATTAGGATGTTCTAATATGTATTTTAGTAATACTTTAACTCGTCCATCTAATTCTTTGTAAACTCGATGTCCAAAACCATGGATTACCTTTGAGTTGTTCAAAATATTATCTAACGAAGTTTTGATATGCTCTAAATTATTAGAAGTGGAAGTTAAAACTTCAGCAATTTTATCTAAATTTTTTATGATATGAACCATTGCTCCACCATGGCTTTCTCCCATAATTGAAGCAAAAAGTGCATCTAAAGGTTCTTCCTTAAATCTCTTAGTTATTTCATGCGCTGATGCTACCCTAATTCCTGCATCCACACTATTACTAAATCCATGTTCTATTAAGCAAATAAACCAGGCATTTATTAAGTTTTTATCTGATTGTGTACAAGTTTTTCCTTTTAAACGATAATAAAAAAGCTCAGCAAATGTTTCAAATTTTTTATTATAATCAATTTTAATATGACAAAATTTTCTCCTATAAATTTCAGTAAAATGAAATAATACTTTTGCAAAAAGTTCACTACTTGCATTAGCTAAAGAATTCCAAGATTTATTGTTAATTTGAATTTCTTTAAAATCATATTTAAAAGATGTATTAAATGATCTTATAAAAGAAGTATTAAATAGATTAGTTGAAGTTTTTTCTTCAGTTACAGGATTAATAGCAATTGCATTTTCAAAAATATTACCTCTATAACTACAAAAATCATTTATTATTTTTTGAGAAAGATTAAGTAAGCTTTGATTGCTCCTAATATTATCAAGATCATTATTTAAGAAAAGAGCGGCTGCAATTTCTTCAAATTTATTATTTACGCAATCTTCTAAATCCATATTCTTTATTATTTCTTTTCCCTCAAATAAAATGCAATTTGTAGAGGGCATTGTAGCAGGGTTTTGATAATTATTATTTTTACCAAGTAAAAATAATATTTTTTCAAGGTTTGCTAGTTTTTTATTAATTGAAGAATTTGTTGAAGTTTTCTTTAACTCTTGTAATCTTTGATGATATTTTTGATCAAGCATAAATTGAGTATTTAAAATTAATTTAAGCATTAATTAAATTACAAAAATTTTTGCTTATCAATATTTTTTATATATATTTAAATAAAAATATTAAATTAAAGAGATTAAGGAATGGTAAATGTAACGCGATTAAAACAATATACAGTAATTGCAAAATCAAGAAATCATGAGTTAACTATTGATGTAGATAATTCCTTAAACGGCCTCGATTTAGGAATGGATCCACATGAATTAGTTAAAGCCGCACTTGCTGCATGTACTTCAATAACTCTTCAAATGTATGCCGACCGTAAGCAATGGAATTTAGAATCTGCGGATGTTGAGATCGATATCGAAGATGAGAAGGGGAATGAAGTAAAATTTTCTAGGATTATAAATTTAAAGGGAAATTTAAATGAAGAACAAAGGCAAAAATTGCTTGAAATAGCGAATAAATGCCCTGTTCATAAATTATTAGAAAAACCTAGTATTATTACAAGCTACCTAAAAGACTAAACCTTTACTTCATTATTAAAATATTGCTTTAAAGCTGATTTATGGCCAATTGTTATGATAGTTGCTTTAGGTAATTTTTCTTTAAGAAGCTTAAAGAATATTTCTTCATCTTCTTCATTTAATGCATTTGTACTTTCATCCATTATTAAAATATCAGGAAGAGATAAAATTGCTCTAATCAAGGCGATTTTTTGCTGTTCACCTAAACTTAAAATTATTCCCCAATTTTCTTCTTCATCCAATCTATCGCTTAAGTAATCTATTCGAGCTGTTTTCATTAAGCTTTTTATATAATCTTTATCGTTTTCAGTTAAACAAGTTTTAGGATAAAAAATAACTTCTGCTAGAGTACCAAAAGGCATATAGGTTCTTTGCGGAATATAAAAAATATTTTTATCAGATGGAATATTAATTTCTCCGCTTCCGAAAGGCCAAAGTCCACGTATTGCTCTAAGTAAAGTACTTTTACCTGCACCATTTTTCCCAGTAATAATGTAACTTTCACTATGCTTAAATGTAACGTTTAAATTAATTATTAAGCTTTTACCAAAAGGAGTTTGTATATTTAAATTATTTAAACTTAATTGATCGCCCTCATTAGTAATTGCAATAGCTTTAGTTTGAGAAGTTTGATGCCAATTTTCAATGTTTGCATTAAACTCAGTTAAACGTATTATAACTGCTTTGTATGCTGCGATTGAGCGAAAACTATTAACTAAAAATGATAACGCAGTGTGTACTTCTCTAAAAGCGCCATAAATTTGCATTACTTTTCCAAGTGTAATTTCTTTTTTGAAATAGCGAGGGCAGGCTGCAAGAATTGGAACTACAGTAGTCATATTATTATATAAATTTGTCCATATGCTTAATCTTTTATTTATATGCATGTATATGTAGAAATTATCTACGATCTTGTCTATTGCAAGTTTAAACACGCCTTTTTCAAATAAAACACCTTTATAAAAAGCAATGTTTTCACTATTTTCTCTAAAACGCATCATGCGAAAGCGGAAAGAAGCTTCTTTTTGTTCTTGTAAATAATCAATAAGTGGTAAATCTCGACCAATTCTATATGCAACAACTGTTCCAATTCCAGCATAAATAACAGAAAGCCACACTAAATAACCCTTAATAGCAAAATTAGTGTCTAAGAGAGTAAATTTCAATACACCAGATAATGTCCAAAGAATTGTAACAAAGCTAATTAATGACACGATACTATTTAATAACCCTAACGTAAGAGATAAAGTATAATCAATAAAATAGCTTATATCTTCGCTTATCCTTTGATCTGGGTTGTCATTTTTTGCTCTAAATAAATTATTAGTACCATAGTAAGCATCATTATTGGTCCATTTATTTATGTAATCCTGTGTCATCCACTTACGCCATTCAATTGTAAGAATACTTTGAAAAACATATTTTGAAACAAAAACTAGGATATAAAAAAATACGATTATAAAAAATGTGCCAAGAGCTTTGTAAATACCGTCTTTATTATATTCTTGAAGGGAAGTGTAAAAATCATTATTCCACTCATTTAGAATAACATTAAAATATACCATAACTAATTCTAAAATTATGGAGGTTATAAAAAGCGCTATAGCCTTTTTTTTATATTCACTTTTAATAAAGAAATCTTTTCCTAAATCCCAGGCGTTTTTGATGATTTGCATTAAATATATCCAATTATGTTTATAATTGGATATATTTAAGATTATGCGAAGTTGTTAGTCAACAAATTTGATAATTATAATTAAAGTTCCGGAGCGTTTACGGGTTGTTTCTTTTGTTTTTCAATTTCAGCGCGCTTATTTTCTATTTGTCTAGTTTCATGTTTATAATCATCATGAGTCGCCATTGTAATAAAAGTTAACCCACCTAAGCCTATTGAGGTTGCGCCAGCTTTAAGTAAATGTTTACCTAGTAATTTAGTATTAACTTTTATAGGTGATCCAATAGCTTTATTAACAACTGTTAATAAGGCTATTGTTAAAATTTTAGGTGTATGACCTTTAATTATTGATAAAATAAATCCTGGCAAATTACTATAAAGAAAAATTGTATTATCTAAGAAATTTTTCACCCTATTTGCAAATATAACTTTTTTAGTTATTTTAGGGTTTTTTACCATATCTTTATAATATCTGTTCTCAACATTTTCATTATCAGTATTACGCTCACCAGTTGAAGTATGAATCTTATAAAGCTTATATTTTTGATATTCTAACATATTATTGAATTTAGAAGTATATGAAATATTTTCTGTTATAAAACTGCATGTCATAAGAGCGATTTTTAAATCACTAATTAAAGATAATTTTTTCTTATCATTTCTATAGTGATATTCAATTTGCTTAAAAATGTTTTTAAATTCTTTCGTAGGATTAGTAATTTCAGTCTGGCAACAAAATAACTCAATAATTTCTGATAAATCTTTGAGTTCAATGCTAATGTTTATATCGGTACCATTAACATTGTAAGATCCGTTATTTAAATATTTTAGGATAAGTATTTTTAAATCTTCATTAGAAATCACCTTATTTCCAAAAAGTTTTTCTTTTTTTTCTCTTATTAACGTGGACAATTGATTTTGTGAAATTGTTAACTTATTTTTGGCTTCATTGTAATTATTTCGCTTTTTTTCTTTATTTGAACCAGGAACGATACCCCATTGTGCATTTGGTTTAAACTCTTTTTCTGCTGCTTTAAAGATTTTTTGTGCTTCTTTACAATCTTTTCTCAATTTATTTTCTTCATCATTAATTAAATTATCGTAGTCTAAGCCCTGTGTTTTTATAAAAGAATAAAGCATACATCCATTACTATCTAAATCAAAAAGAGAAAAATTAGCTATATCTTGCAGGCTTTTACCCTGTTTTAGTTTAATTACATCTTCTTCCATAATTAAAGGTTTTGATTCATCATTACCTTCTGGAGTTTGATCTACAATTTCATCCACCCATGATTGATTAATTTTTGTATTAAAAACAAGTTCCTTAACTTGTTCAGGTGCTAAAACATTTTTAGGTGCTAAATTATGGAAGTAACTTTTAACTCCTAAAACATTTAATAATCCCTTATAAATCACTTCATTAAAATAATATGCAAATTTCATATAGTTATCCTTTTCATAAATTATAGAATTATAATTGATTTTCGTTAGCAATTTGAGCTTGCTGATTTTGAATTTCAGTGCGCATGTTTTTAATGTCCTTCATATGATTTTTATATATAGTATAAGCATCATTAATATTAACACCTAAATTAGTTACCACTGTTGTTGCAGCAATTGTTTTAAATAATGTTTTAAACCTAATGACATTTTTATAAACTAAAGGGATTCCAATTAAACTACCTATTATAGTGATAATAGCTCCAACTAAAAGACCAATATCTCTATAATTTAAAATGTTTTTATCTAAAGTATTTTTAACAAAATTAGCAAATAATGCTTTTTTAGCAATTTGTGGATTTTCTGCTAAATGCTTAATAAAGCTAACTTGAGTTCTCTTTTTGTCATTAATACGATCATAATTCTCTTCTCCTGAAAGGAAAAGATCATCTTTAATATCAATTTCATGCTCTAATTGATATCTTTGATGTTTTAAAAGATTAGAGTATTTTTTTAGATGTTTTACAGAGGATTCATCTTTAAATATTTTTAAATTAAAATTTTTATTAATCTCTTTTTTAAGACATTCAAGGAAATTTAATTTCTCTCGATCATTTTTATATGTGTCTTCAATAACTTTAAAAATGCTTTTAATATTTTTTATTTGTTCGCCAGCCTCTTTACATGAATAAATTGACTCTGAAGCATTATAATTATGATAAACATAACTTCTAATAATTGTAACTATATCTTCTATTTCAATAGATACATTACTTTGTTGATTAATTATGCTGAAACTGTCTTGATTAAGGAATTTAAGTATAATGCGTTCAATATCCTCTTTTGTAACTTCTTTATATCTAAAGACAGTATACATAAACAGTTTTAACTGCTCTTGTTTTTCTTCAAAAGAATTTTCAGTTTGCTGAATTTGAGATTTTAAAAATAAATAAAGCATACGGCCTTCAGTATCAACATCAAAAGGAGAAAACTTGGAAAGTACATTTTCAAATTTATTTGTTCCCTTATTTTTAAATTCAAATAGTCCGTTAGATGAAAATATAAAATTTTGATTATCTTTTTGTAAATTTCCAAAATATTCTAACCAACTTTTATTAATTGTTTTATTTGTAGTAGAAAGTAAACTTTCCATTCTCTGGGGAGTTAAAGGTGCTATATTTTTAGTGGATAGTATATAAAAATCTTTTTTTACACCTAAAATATTTAATAATCCCTTGTAAATAACTTCATTAAAATAAAGTGCAAATTTCATATAGTTATCCTTTTAATAAATTTCAGTTATTATATCTTAAAATTTATTAAAAAGCAAAATAAAATTAACTTTATTTTAATAAATCAATTAAGTTCTTATTTTTCAGCTACATATTTAGTTTCTAAATATTCAAAAATACCTTCAATACCACCTTCACGACCAAAACCAGAGTTTTTAATGCCTCCGAATGGGATTTTTGCATCAGAAAGGCGAGTATCATTAATGCCGATCATACCAAAACTTAACCTTTCAGCCATTTTTTGGTTTCTTTCTTTATTTTCTCCACAAATGTAACCGGCTAAACCATAATCAGTGTCATTTGCTATAGTAATTGCTTCTTCTTCACTTTCAAACTTTAGAAGAGATATAATAGGCCCAAAAATTTCGTTTCGAGCTATATCCATTTCATTATGAACATTGGTTAAAATGGTTGGCTCAAGAAAATATCCTTTATCCTTTATACGGTTACCACCTAACGCTATTTTTGCGCCTTGCTTAACAGCATTTTCAATAATTCTAAGTAAACGAACGAGCGCTGCTTCATTAATAACACTTCCTAAAAAATTCTCTTCATCAAAACCGTCACCAACCTTAATTTTATTAACTATATTTATTAATTCATCATGTAATACATTAAATATTTTATCGCTAACTAAAACTCGATTAACTGCAGTGCAACTTTGGCCATTATTACGAAATTTACCATTTAAAATCATAGTAATTGCAGTTTCAATATTAGCATCTTCATTTATAATTAATGGAGCATTGCCACCAAGTTCCATTGAAAGCTTTTTAAGGGAATCAGAAGAACCACGCATTAACATTTTGCCTGTTGCTGTAGAACCAGTAAAACTAAGCTTTCTTACAGCAAAAGAAGTTAATAACACTTCGCCAATTTCTTTTGGATAACCTGTTACAATTTGTAAAATATCTTTGGGAAGTCCTGAATCTAGCGCAAGTTTACACATTAAAAGAGCGGAGAAGGGCGTGTATTCAGAAGGTTTAATAATCATTGAACAGCCTGCCGCAATTGCAGCACCAGCTTTACGTGTTATCATTGCTAAAGGAAAGTTCCATGGTGTAATTGCAGCAGTAACACCAACTGGTAAATATGTTACCTTACGTTCTTTAAATATGTCATTTGAGGGAATAATATAATCATGATTCTTTTTCGCTTCTTCACTAAACCAACTTAAATAACCTGCTGCATAATCAACTTCCGCTCTTGATTCACGCAATGACTTGCCAGCTTCAAGCGTAATAATTTTTGCGATATCTTCTTTATTCTCAATTAATTTATCGAACCATTTTTTTAAAATTTCAGCTCTAAATTCTTTAGATGTCTTTTTAAGTTCTTGTTGAGCAGAATCAGCACTTTTAACTGCATCAATTATTATATCTGCATTTAAGTTAGGAATAGTGCCAATTAATTCTTCATTTGCAGGGTTAAATATTTTTATTTTATCATCACTATCAACCCAGTTGCCAGACACAAAGGCTTTCTCAATTAAAAAACCTTTTTCTTTTAATTCTTTAATGATTTCAAGGTGTTTCATAGCTATTATCCATATAAGTAATTAAATATATAAATAATATTATAAATTAAAAAATTGTAAAGAGCATAACTAAATAATTACACTTTTACTTATTTGATTAATTAAATACTATTTTATTTGAAAATAATTTTTAATTCTATTTATTGGAGCGTTTATTAACCTTTGACATATTTCATTTGAATTATTGAAAATAGGGATAATATTATTACTGTAAGCTTCTTTCCAAATTTTTTCAGGAGAAATATATTTAATTCCAATATAAAATAACGCTAAGCTTACCGTAGTAATTGCTACTTTAAATATTGAAAAAATTTTCCATTTAGTCTCTGCTGTTTTAATATTCTCATTATTTTCAATAGTTACTTTTACTTCTTTGATATAAATATTAGTAGTATTATTAGAACCATTATTCTGTGAAATAATTTGAGATGTTTCTGGTACTTTAGAATCTATAACTTTTGCAGTTACTTTATTAAAAGAATTTATTTCTTCTTCAATTGTTTTATAAAATATATAATCACAAGGCGTGTAATAAGCGTGATCTTTAATTTTAGTATCAGCTCCTGCTTTTAATAATGTAATAGCAATCTCTTTATTATTCGCTACCATTGCAAGGTGTAAAGAAGTGTATTTGCCACTAGTAGTTTGAGAATTAATCTCTGCGCCATTATTTAATAAAAAAATAACCATATCTTTTAGCCCTAAACTCGTTGCTTCATGTAAAGGAGCATAACCAAAATTATCATTTGCTTTGCAATTAATGTTAGCGCCATTTTTTAATAATTCTTGAACTTTTGAAATATCGTTGTTTTTTACAGCTTCTAATAATTCACTATTTTTTTCATCATAAATCACCTCATTATCATCATCTGATTCATAAGCAAGATTTTTTCCTAAAGCCATTACACACCATAACATTTTATTAATTATCAAGCAGGAAGTAACGATATATTAATAGTTAGTAAATGTAAATAAAAAGGTTAACAAGTTTATTCTACAAATTACTGATTTATAGTGTAAAAAAATTTTTATATATGATTATTAAATATAAATTAAATACTGTTTAAAACTAATGCAAAGTTTTTATATGATCTGAATTAATAGCATTCCATTTCATTAAATTTGCTTCATCAATAGAAACTTCAAATGTTATTGAATCTTCAATATTTTCTACGCTTAGAATAGATGCATGCTTATAAAGCCATGATATTTTATCACTTTCTTTGACATGCAAACTTATTGAAAGTTTAACATCATTTTCCATTAATTTTTCATCAATTTTCTGTAGCAATTCATTAATGCCTTGCTTTTTTAAAGCTGAAATTTTTATTGCATCTTCAGGTAAGTCGTCTGTTGAATCAAGTTTATCGACTTTATTATAAACATGGATAGTATTATTTTTCCATTTCTCTACTAAACCAAGGCTTCTCATTACTTCAGCAACGTCTCGTTCTTGTTTTTCACACATAGGTGAAGAACTGTCTTTAACGTGAAGAATAATAGTTGATTCTGCAACTTCTTCTAACGTGGCTCTAAATGCTGCGATAAGTTCAGTAGGGAGATCAGCAATAAATCCAACAGTGTCAGAAAGAATAACGGTTTTACGTGATGGAAGTTTTATTAACCTCATAGTTGGATCAAGAGTTGCAAAAAGCTTATCTTCAGCCAAAACACCAGCTCCACTTAATAAATTAAATAATGTTGATTTTCCAGCGTTAGTATAACCAACAAGTGCTACAATAGGATAGGGGGTTGCATCGCGATTTTTTCTATGTAAATCACGTGTAACACGAACTTTTTCTAAATGTTTTTTAATTTTCGCCATTTCATCGCGAATCATCCTTTTATCAAGCTCAAGCTGAGTTTCACCAGGGCCCCCGGTTTTACCTAATCCACCACGTTGTCTTTCAAGGTGAGTCCAAAGTCTTACAAGTCTTGATTTTTGGTAATCAAGCTGCGCAAGTCTTACTTGCAATTTACCTTCTTTAGTTCTTGCGCGGGATGCAAATATTTCTAATATTATACCAGTTCTATCAATTACTTTAGCATTTAACGCTCTTTCTAAATTTCTTTGTTGAACTGGTGTTAAAGGCATATCGATATAAACTAATCCAACTTTAAAATGTGCAATTAAAGGTTTTATTTCCTCAATTTTTCCACTTGTAATTAAAGTACTAGGTTTAAATTCTTTAGTATAAATAATAAATTTATCAACGACATTTAATTCAAGTGTTGTGGCAAGACCTTCTGCTTCTTCAAGTTTGAAAAGAACAAGATCAGGTTTAATAGTTCCTTTAATGACAGGAAGTATAATTAAGCAATTAGTTTTTTCAATTTGCTCAAATACACTGTCCGTTTTTGCCATTTATTACCTCGTTTTATTTTAAGACTAACATTATATGTTTCTTTTTTCCAACTGATAATTTTAGTTTATTATTTACAAAATCATTAGTAAATACTTTCTTCATCTCTTCATTAATTATATTATCATCTAACTTAACTGCATTTGACTTAATCATACGTTTTGCTTCAGCACCTGTCTCAACAACACCTGATTCACGCATAATCTCATATAATGCTTTTCCATTCTCTAAATCAGATTGAAGAATCTCAAATTCTGGTAAACCTTCACCGCTTCGATTTCCGCCAAATGTACTTGCAGCAATTGCTTCTGATTTTTTTGCTTCCTCTTCACCATGACACAGTTTTGTAGCTTCATTGGCTAAAATAACTTTTAAGTTATTTATATTTTTCTCAGTATTTTCTAAACTTGCTATTTCTTCTAATGAAAGGTCGGTGAACATTTTCATAAACCTAATTACATCGCGGTCATCGGTATTACGCCAAAATTGCCAGTAATCATATGGAGATAACATATCTTCTTTAATCCAAACAGCACCTGCTTCTGTTTTACCCATTTTAGCTCCGCTCGCAGTAGTAAGAAGAGGGGTAGTAAGCCCGAATGAGTCTTTAAGACCTAATTTTCTAGCAAGATCGACACCATTAATTATATTACTCCACTGATCGGAGCCACCAATTTGTAAAATACAATTTTTATGTTTATTTAAATAGGCAAAATCAGTTGCTTGAAGAAGCATATAGCTAAATTCAAGAAAGGAGAGGCTTTGTTCGCGTTCTAAACGTGTTTTTACACTATCCATACCAAGCATGCGGTTTACTGAAAAATGCTTCCCATAGTCCCTTAAAAATTCAATATAGCCAATTTTCATAAGCCAATCAGAATTATTTACAAGCTCTGCATCAGTTTTTTCATTTCCAAATTTAATGAACTTTTTCATGCAATGCACTATTCCCTCAAGATTTTCTTGAATTTCCTCTTCTGAAAGTAGTGAACGAGCTTTATCTTTAAATGATGGATCGCCTATTTTACTAGTAGCGCCACCAACAAGCGGTAATGGTTTATGTCCATGTTTCTGAAGTAACCTCAAAACCATCACTTGAATTAAATGCCCAACATGCAGTGATTTACCTGTACAATCTGTGCCGCTATATGCAATGATGGTTTCAGAGGCAAATTTTTTATCAAGTCCTTCAATATCCGTACATTGGTAAAAATATCCACGTGCAATAAATTCCTTTAAAAAGCTGCTTTTTGGGGTGTAATTCAGGTCTTCCATCTTAATATCCTAAAATTTTTGCAATATTTAATTTAAATGGTTATACTTAAAAAATTATAAACTTTTTTGAGAAAAACTTGATGCAGTCTAAAGCTTTATCGATAATTTATCAAACAATTTCTGAATATACGGATAATTTTAAAGGGCAAAATGGAAATCCTATTTTAGATAGTAAAGCTAAATCGATTATTACTACAATTCTGGCTAATACATTAAGTAATGACCTAACCGATGAGGAAGTTGAAACTAAGGCAAAAATTTATGTAACTAATTTAGAAAGTTTCCTCAGCGAAACAAAAAATCAAAACACCATTTTTTCAATGGACAGCGTTGAGCAAGGAACATTTTTAAGTTTCATTGCAAATGGAATGCAGGAGAAAGAAAAATTTAAATCTACGATTATTGATATGACAACAAATGAATTAACAAATGGTGTTTTGAATCAAGATCATGAATTGATTGAAGAATTTAAAACTAAATTTAAATTTGTTGAAAATATAAAAGGTCAAATAGCAGAATTAGTTCAGGAAGTTTTAATTGATGAAGCTAATAAAGATTATAATGCTTTTCTAAAAAAAGTTGCGGCAATACAAAAGAAAAAACAAGAAATTATAAATCAAATATTTGATCAAATTAGAAAAAAAATTGACCAAAAAATGTCTGTTCAAAATGTGAAAATTTCTCGTATAGCGCTTTCAGTTGCAGCTATTAGTGCGGTGGTTGGTTTAGGATTTGCAGCCATTGGTGGGATTTTACCTTTAGATATTTTACTACCAGCTTCTTTTGGTCTTAGTGGCGGAATTGTAGCTAGAGAGATTGCTAAAATTTCTTTTGCAAAAGAGAAAAGTAATAAAGAAAAAGAAAATATAAATAGTATGGATTTTGAATTTGAAAAAACCTCAACCCCATTAATTAAAAATGAACTTAAAAGAGAAATTCAAACTCGTAAAAATTTAGAGCAGGTTATTAATCAGAAAGATTTAAAAGACGTTAAAAAGGTCTTTGAAAGTTACGGTTTAAATGTAACACCAGAAGGAATGGAAATAACACGAATTACTAAAGTGAAAACAGTAGAAAAAGAAACTGAAGTTAAAAAGAATAAAGGCCCCGAGCTAAATAGGTAACAATAAAAAAGAGCTGTAAAGTACCAGCTCTTTTTTATTGAAATAATTAGCGACCGTTAGAAACTACTGGTTGACCAGTTGTTAATACCGCAGTGTTTGCTGCATCATGTGCATTTCTCATAACATTGTCTGCAGCTACAACAGTATTAAATTGTGTACCTGAAGGAAGAGAAACATCAACTGTTGTATTAGCTACGTTAATAACTGCTTCACGTTCATTTAATAGGGTTGCATTTCCACGAGTAAATAAGTTAAATCTTTTTGTTGTTAAACCAAAGAAATCTCTTACAAGTGATGGTTTTAATTTAAATAAATAAACTATGCCTAACGCAGCAGCGCTTGCAAGGGCTAATTTAAATAAATTTCTAAAATGAGGAACTTTTTTTTCAGGAGCCGGTGGCTGTAACTGGTCATCCGCATTAACAACATTTTTTAATTGTTCATCAGACGGTGTCTTACGAACTTTTATTGTTAATCCTTCTGTAAAAATGTCTATAAAAGGTCTTTCCTTTTTAAATTCATTATATTTAACAAAAGATAAAACAGCATTAGTAAGTGCTGAAAAACCTACATAAGCTCCAATCGCAATAGGAAGTGTAGGAGCTAAAAACCATGCAGCTGCAGTTCCAGCTACAATAGAAGCTTTACCTTTATTTTCTAAAATTAGTGATTTCATTCTTTCCTCCAATAAGTAGTTGATATTATTATATAAACATAATTTTTAAAAAATATAAACAAAAAATTGAAGAAAATTTTATTATTTACATATGATTAATATCTTAGTAAATTAAGTGTGCAAAAAATTAGTTTTAAAAATTGAAAAGTTGTTTAATAATATTATAAGTAACAAATAAGAGTAATTTAATGTTAAACTATATATATTATCTATGGCATTCTATAACACATTGCCATTTAGCGCTTACTGGTACAGCAAATTATTATAATTGTCGAGTGGAAATTGTCACTATAATCATAATTATAGCCTTTATTTTAAGTTTAGTTTTTTATTTTAAAAGCGAAGATATTAGTGGAAAAGAAGCTTTCAAAGTTTTTTTAGGAATAATAGGGGTGTTATTTTTCTGTGGATTTATGTGGCATGTTATTAATTTAATTATGTCAGCATAAACCCACAAAAATTTAAGTATAAAATTTAACGTAGGCGATTAAAATCATCTCTTTGAAGTTGATTTCTCTGATCACCACCTGCGAAATCACCATTTCCTTGTGGTACAAATGCATTAACAATATTTCCAGCATTTTCAGGTTTGTAATTAGAAGCAATATACGCAATTGCCCCTAAGCCAGCCGCGCTATAAATAAATAATCTTACCATCCTCCAAAGTTCAAATTCCTGACCTTCTATACTTGGTAAAGTTTTATTTACTATACGGTTTTTATTTTTAGGTACACTAGTTAAACCTTTAAAAAATGTTCCAATAAAACCTTTATCTTGATCAGGACCCATATTATTACTTACGAAGGATAAAATTAAATTTGCTCCTATCAAAGCTGTAAAAAAAGAAGTGAACATAGTAGTTAAAGGCACGCCATTAGCTGTAACGTTATTTAAAGTATAATATGCAGACACTAACAAAGCTACACCAACAGATACTTTACCTTTTTTTTCTAAAATTTTCTCAAAAGTCATAATTTTATCTCCAACTTAATTGTTTTCTTTTTCTCTCTTTTCTTGAGCTTCTGTAGTAAACCTTGCATAGGGGATTATGAGTAGCCTCTCAATTCCTATAGGATTACCACTTTCTTCGCAGAATCCGTAAGTACCATTTTCAATAGATTTTAAAGCTTCTTCAATTTGAAAACGTAAATTTTCTTCATGTTCTTGGTACATAAAATCATTATATTGAAGTTCTTCATCAGTCCCTGTATCTACAAAATCTGGTTGTTTATAAGGGGTTTCCCTAACATTTGAAGAGATGGAATTTTCTTTATTAATAATTTCTATTAATAAATTAGTAAGTTTATCTTTAAAAAATTTAAGCATGTCAGGTGACATATAAATTTTATCTTTTAAAGGATCGTAATCATTTGGTAGGGAAGAAGAGATTATTGATTTATTCATAACGAAGTCCTCCAAAAAATGATTATATTTAGTGCGCCGCTGAGTGTGAATTTACTCTTATAACAAGTGCTACTGCATGATAAACCGCAGATAACCCAACTAATGAATAAATTACTCTTGAAAGAACGCTTTGCTCGCCAAATAGGGCGCTTACAATATTAAAATCAGCAATACCAACTAAACCCCAATTTAAACCACCAATTATCATTAAAACTAAAGAAATTAAACGTACGCTTTTCATACAAACCTCCAATAAAAATTTAAACGACAAAAAAAAGTATAAAAGTTAGTATAGTATATAGAAAATCTAAAAACTATAAAAAAAATATTAATCTCAATAATTAAATTTACAAATCATTAGAAAAGTTAGCGTGAATTTTATAATTATATTAAGACGTGAGTATGGAAAATTGTAATTTTTTATCTAAAAATATAATTTTAATAATAAAAATTAGGAAAGTTTTCTAAACAATTGACCAATTATATATTAGAAGCTGGATAATCTACTGAAAGAGTTATTAAGAGTTTTAATGCTAAAGTTGTTATATTATAATAACCTTTAATATTAGCTAAAATTTTCCATAATATATATTATAGGATTATTATTGTAAATAAAATCATAAAAATTTAACTTTACTAAACCCTATTTTTATGTTAATTATATTTCTGTTAATTAATAGAGGTTTAACAAATATGTCTATTACAGGATTTTTAGTCACTACTATTAGTACTTCAATAATTATTCCTAGTGCAGTAACTGCTGCGAGCTTTCTTTACAAATCATATAAAGATGGCGAATATACGACATTTGATGAAGCTATTGAAACACTTAATTATTTCGGTCCGCAATCTTCAGTTAAAGACACTGTTCGTGAATCTATGTTAGATAGCGCCATTATCGGAGCCTCTTTGTATACGCTTCGGTCAATCTTCTTTAATGGCTTCAGTGCTTTATTAAACACTGTACCATTAACTTCTGCTTTGGTTTATAGCGGGATAAAGTTTCAGCAAGAAAAAGAAAAATTCAAAGAATGTTCAACTTCTACACTTGTTTTAGATGTTTCAAAAAATTTATTAATAGCAAGTTTACCTATTATTCTTGGAAATTGTACAAAAAAAATTGATTTTAGAAGTATAGCATCATGTGCAGCTTCATTACTTTCAAAGTAATTTTTACTTTGCTTGTTATTAGTTTTAATAAAAATTTAAGGGGTTAATCTGTAATTATAGCATCTAATTTACAGTCATGCCTCTCTTCTTTAAAATCACTTAATTGTTCTTTATATGCTACCCCAATTAATTTAGGTTTGTTTTCTAAGATTTTATGAAAATATTCTAAAGTAGTATCATAATATCCTTTACCATAGCCAATGCGGTAATTCTCATTATTAAAAGCAACTATCGGAACAAAGATATAATCAAGGTTTTCAGCAAATTCTTCTTTGATTGGTTCTAAAATGTTATATTGCCCCTTTTTTAACTCATCCTCTTTACCATTCCATTTAGCGAATTTAAGAACTTTATTATTATTTTGAATTACAGGTAAGTAAAATTCCGCATTAACTAGTGATAATAACCTTAGAATATTAACTTCATTTTTTACTGGAAAATATAAGGCTACTTTTTTGTTTTCTAATGAAAATTGCTGTAAAACCTTTTCTAATATATTTACGGATTTTTTTTCAATTTCACTAGCACTAAGCTTATTTCTTTGAAATATATAAGTTTTTCTTATTGCTTCTTTATTTTCCATAAATTTTAAATATTAAGTGATATTTTACTAATAACATATTCTTCTTAAAGAATAAAATTTATATTCGTTAAATTATAATTAATAACAACTTAACTTTAATTAAAATGTTAATATTGTAGAAATACAAACGTTATTAATATTGTTGAGATTTTTAAAATGATTACACTAGGTTTAATTGCATACACTTTCGGCCCAAGCATGATATCATATGGAGTTACCCAAATTTATTATCGAATTTTTAATAAATTTTCTTCTGAGAAAAATGAAACTGATGAACGTAAGATTAAGTACAATTCATATTTTATAGGAGAAATTGTAAGCACAATTTCTATGAGCTCATTTATTATAACAAGCTTTATAACAGCTTGTAATCTCAAAAATAAAGCATTAATATTTGATTCTTTAATTACTTTTATTCAGGGTATGGCAGCAACAATTTCATATTTCAGTATCCGTAATAATACTTATGATAGGCTTTATAATGATAGGCTTTCTTTATTAGAAAAAGCTCAAATCTTTAATGAAGCACGTGATGAAGCTTTAGCAAAAACAGCTTTTATAACTGGTTTACTTGCAACTTGCTTAAATAGAAATACTATAAAATTTGCGATTAATACAGGAGCAAAATTTGCTTCAGGAAATATGAATACTACACTTATTAGATAATTATATTACTAATTTTAGAGGGAATTTATTTATTTCCTCTAAAATTAAGTGCTTCAATAATTTTTTGGAGTAAAATATTACTTAAGTTATTTGAGTCATCAATTTTGATGGCATTGCTATAATATCTTGTAACATCATGCCCAATTCCAATTGCCATTAAGTCAATCAAACTGTTTTTCTCTAAACGCTTAATAACAGCTTTTAAATGATTTTCTAAATAAAGACTTTCATTATTCATATTGGTAACTTCATCAAGTGGTGCACCATCAGAAATTATTATCAATATTTTTCTGCTTTCTGGTTGTTTTGCTAAGCGATTATAAGCCCAAAGTAATGCTTCTCCATCAATATTTTCTTTAAGTAAGCCTTCTTTAAGCATAACAGCTATTGAAAATTTTGCCTTTTGCCAAGTTTCATTAAAACTTTTATATATAACATGTTTTAAATCATTTAATCTTCCTGGATTCTTCGGAGAGCCTTCTGATTGCCATTTTTTCTTAGATTGCCCACCTTTCCATTCTTTTGTTGTAAAGCCGAGAATCTCAATTTTAATACCAAATTTTTCAAGTAAATTTGTTAAAATATCAGAACAAATTGCAGCTACTGTAATTGGTTTTCCTCTCATAGAACCTGAATTGTCAATTAAAATTGTAATTGCAGTATTTAAATTTTTTCGAGTTTGAAGTTTTTTAAAATAGTTATCTTGTGAATTGCCTGTAACAATACTTGCAAGTTTTTTACTATCTAATATCCCTTCTCTTTGATCTGAAACCCATGATTTAAATTTATTAGATTCTAGTAAATTAACTAAGTTAAATAATAATTTTTTATCAAGCGCCTTAAAGGTTTTAATTTTTAAATCTAATTGATGCCTTAAATATTTTATTTCATTTAAAGGAGCTAGCTCTTTTGCTTTAGTAATCTTATCAAATTCAGTAGTAAATATTTTGTAATTAATATTTTGATTAAAACTTTCAATATCTATAGTTTGATTATTAAATGGCTCAATTTTAACGCTAACAAATTTTTTATTAGTTAAGTCTTTATGTTCCTCGTTTGTAAAATCAATATTATTTAAATCGGGTTCAACTTCTTGTTCATTTTGGATTAAATCTGTAAAAAAGTTATTAAAATCTGATCCTAAAGTTTCAATAAGTTCATTTGCAAATTTGTTATATTCTTTTTGATTAAGAATATTTTTTTTTAACTGAATGATTATATTATCTATCTTTTGAGAGAAATTAATATATTTTTGGTTAGTAAAGTTTAGATACAATTTATTTAATAATGTATAAAATGCCGAGTTTTCATCGTTTATTTCACTTTTATAAGCACTTAGATTTTGAAAAAATTTTGTAAAATTTTTTTTACTACCTTGATAATTAGTAGAACATATTACTCCTATTCTCAATCTTTCCAGTAACTGGTATTTTAATATAGAGATTTCATTTAAAGGCTGAAATTCTACAAAAGTTTTTTCATCATGAAAAATTGTATAAAAACTTGCTACATCTGTTAAAGCACGCGTGTAATCTAAATTTTCCTGTAAAATTTTTGGTAAAACAAAAGTATGTTGTTGATTATTAAAATAGAAAATATCATCTGCTAAATATTCAATCTGTGAACCTTCTTTAGCATGAACTACAAAATATTTATTTAAGGATTTTTCTAAATTTATCTCTATTTTAGCCGACATTCTTTAACTCATTTTTATAAAATATTATATGATTTTTTTTACTTTTAAAGCCTAAAATATATTTATAGAGATTAAATTTAATAAATTAATTAGTTTTTAATATAATAAATAAATTTACTATTTAGAAAAAATGTTTAATAATATAAGTATATGAATTACAAGTAATTTTAATTAACAATGCATAATAAAAATTATATAAAAACCATTTTTTTAGGCTTAAGCATAACAACAAGCCTTATTTCTATTCCGAAGCTTTCTAGCGCTTCTGACCATACAACTTATACCGAAATTAAACAAATTAATATTGAAGGTGAATCAATACTTTCCGCTAAAGATTTAGAAAAATGCATTGAAGATATCGAAGCAGATAAAATTACTATGAATGATATTATGAAGATCACTGAAGATATTACAAAGCAATATATAGATAAAGGTTTTATTTTTTCTAAAGCTATTGTTCCTAAACAGGTTATTAAAGATGGAATAATAACAATCGTTATGCTTGAGCCTAAAATTGAAAATATAATAATTGAGAATCCTCAACAAAAAATTAGCGATGAAACAATTAAAGAAATTATCGAGAAAGTAATCAAAAAAGGAAACGTTATTAATATAAGAGACATAGAAAAAATAATTTTATTGCTTAATGAAAGAGCCGGAGTAATTGTAAAAGGTGACCTTGTTAAAATTAAAAATAATAACTCCTTTAATTTTGTAGTTAAAGTAACTAGTCTTAAGAATTTTACTGCGGGTATTACAATTGATAATTTTGGTAACCCAGATTTAGGTCGCGCTCAAGCAAGTGGTTTCTTTAATTATTATAACCCTTTTAAAAAAGGCGATACATTTATATTTGAATTTGGTGGAAGTGGTGAAGAAATGCTATACGCCAAAGCAGGTTATAACATCCCTATAAATTATTATGGAACAAAATTAAGTTTAGGGGCAGCACATATAAAATATTTAATTCCAAATTTTACCAATCTTAAACCCGAAGGAAATGCAAATGTAGTTTCTATAGGTATTACCCAACCAATTACTAAAAGCTTAAGCTCTCAAATTGAAACGGGTTTAATATATGAATATAAGACTCTAAAAAATATTACAACTCTTAATATAAACACTACTAAAGATATTAATGCAGGAAAATGGAATTTAAATGGTAAATTTTCAAATAACATTTTAAATGGCGGTAATCTTTCAACAAATTTTAGTTACAATTATGGTTATTTAAAATTAAATGATGAAACAGATAGGGTTCAAGATTTGGCAACCAAAAAATCTGCTGGGAATTTTTCAAAAATTACTTATAATGCTGAGCTTTTTCAAAGGCTAAATAATAAATTTAGTACCAATATTTTATTACGCGGTCAACACGCTTTAAATAATTTAGATCCACTTGAAAAAGGTTCATTTGCAGGTCCAAATGGTGTGCGAGCTTATTCTTCTGAAGAAGGACTTGCAGATAATGGTTTTCTTGCTAGAGGTGAGTTAATTTATAATTTAAATGTAAAACAAAATAGTATATGGTTAGGACCATTTATAGATTATGGTCATTTAAGTTTACATAATAAAGTATGGAATGGATGGCAAGGATCAAATACTAACTTAAAAAATAATTATGATTTACTGGGGACTGGATTTAGAATAAATTTTGCACCTTGGAAAGGAATAAGCGCTGATTTTACTGCAGCAAAACAATTAAAAGTTAATTTAAATAAATCAAATGGTTCTTGTCAAAAAGGAAAACAATTCTGGTTTCAAGTTAAAAAATATTTTAACTAAATAGCATTGATTGGTAATAAGTTATCATAATCAAGTCTTTCGTGTTCTAAATTTTCTCTATTATAATCATTATAATTATTTTCAATATTAATTGAATCAATAGAAATTATTTCAATTAAATCATCAATAAGTACTTTAGGTAATTTTAAACTTATATAATTTGTGACTGCTTTTGACAAATGAGGATAAGCAAAAATAGTTTTGAAATACTCAATAGGAGCTGGGTTTCCACCTCCTCCACTACCGCCTCCGCCGCCACCGCCTCCTCCTGTACACGGAGTTGTACCTTCAAATAAAACTGTACCATTAAGTATCACTTTTCCAATAATAGTTGGATCATAATGTATTGTGTTATCTCCTATTGCTCCATCAATAGTAACGCATGCACAATTAGCGTCTTTAATAGAAGCATTAGCGCTTGCAATTTGCGCAGCTCTTACCCTTAATGGATTTGTAAACAATCCAATAGTTCCGCCAGTATCAAAGTTAACATCTCTAGTTGCATCGATATTAAATGTAGCGCTTCCATCTCCATCTAATATACTACCATTATTATTTATAGTAATATCTCTTGCGATTAAAGTTCCTGCTCTAAAATTACCTATAACATTTGTAAATGATATATCACCTGATCCATTAGCTGTAGCATTAACTCTTGTACCGAATACATTGGCAGAATCAAATATAATAGAATTATTACCTGCAGTAGTCGTTAAAGTACTTATTCCTGTAACATTAAGTATTCCTGTATCAGAAATATTGCCATCAGTTGAAATTGTAAGGTCACCGTTTACACTTGAATTACTAAAATTAATGTTAGATGTTGTACCGCTTAAGCTCGCATTTCCTGCTACTGTATTTAATGAAATAAGAGCACCATAAGAATTAGCATTATTTAAAGTTATAGCTTTCATTATTCCAGTTGTACTAAAACTACTATTTCCACCTATGGTTAGTACCCCTGTATCAGTTATTATTCCAGCAGTACTTGCCGTAAAATTTCCGCCAACACTTGATGCAGCAAAGTTTAAATCAGAAGAAGTGCCGGTAAGTGAAGCATTTCCGTCGTTAGTATTTAGACTAACTGTTCCACCAAACACATTAGCATTATTAAAAATAATATGTTTACCAATACCAGTTGTAGTAAAATCACTATTGTTTGTTACAGTAATTATTCCAGAATCTGAAATATCCCCACTAGTTGTAACTGATAAAATATTTCCAATATTTGATGCAGCAAAATTTAAATCAGAAGAAGTACCGCTAATTGTCGCATTTCCATTATTTGTATTTAAAGAAATTGTGCCTGAAAAATTATTAGCGCTATTAAAAGTTATATTTTTACCAACACCACTAGTAGTAAAATTTGCGTTTCCAAGTACAGATATTACCCCAGTATCTATAATATCATCTGTAGTATTTGCACTTAAGTTTCCTACTACTGCCGATGCAGCGAAATCAAGAATAGATGATGTATTACTTACCGAAGCATTTCCATTGACAGTATTCAAACTAATAGTTCCACCATATGTATTTGCATTATTTAAAGTAATATTTTTTCCTGCCCCTGTTACTGTAAATGCGGCATTGCCAGTTATAGATAGTGTTCCGCTATCAGTCAAATCACCAACAGATAGAGCTGTAAAATTTCCTCCAATGTTTGACGCAGCTAAGTCTAGGTTAGAATTTACATTTGTTATTGAGATATCGCTCCCTAGGTCTGTATTTAAACTAACTGCACCAGTGTAACTACTTGCGCTATTTAAATTAATTGTACTTGCACCGCTTGTTGTGAAATTACTTGTTCCACTTACTGTAATAACACCACTATCTAATATATTACCTGTTGTAGTTGCACTTAAATTCCCACCAATTGTAGAAGCGGCAAAGTTCAAGGCACTTGTTGTATTCGAAACACTTGCGTTACCGGTAGCACCTGTTGTATTAAGGCTTATTGTTCCGCCATAAGTGTTGGCATTATCAAGTGTAATATCATTATTATTGCCAGTAGAAGTAAATGATGCATTTCCGGTTATCGCTAAGACACCACTATCAGTTAAACTTCCTACTGAAGATGTAGTTAAATTACCGCCTATTGTTGATGCTGCTAAATCGAGTGCAGTTTGTACGTTTGTTATTGAAGCTGCTCCAGTGCCGGTATTTAAGCTTACTGATCCGGTATAAGAACTTGCGCTGTCAAGGGTGATGGTACTTGTACCACTTGTGGTGAAATTACTTGTTCCACCAACTGTAACGACACCACTATCTAATATATTTCCTGTTGTTGTTGCAGTTAGATTACCACCAATTGTAGAAGCTGCAAAGTTTAATGCGCTAGTAGTGTTCGTTACTGAAGCATTACCAATATTTGTATTAAGTGCAATAGTACCAGTATAAGTATTAGCGTTATCTAAAGTAATATTTGTCCCTACACCTGATGTACTAAATGACGAATTACCACCCACCGATATATTACCAACATCTGTAATATTACTTGAAGTACTAGCAGTTAAGTTACCACCAACTGAAGAAGCTGCAAATATTAGGGCACTTGTCGTATTAGTTAATGATGCGTTACCGGTAGCACCTGTTGTATTAAGGCTTATTGTTCCACCGTAAGTGTTAGCTTGATCAAGCGTAATGTCATTATTACTACCAGTTGTAGTAAATGATGCATTACCAGTTATTGCAAGAATACCGCTATCAGTTAAACTTCCTACTGAAGATGTAGTTAATGTACCGCCTATTGTTGATGCTGATAAATCAAGAGCTGTTTGTACGTTTGTTAATGATGCATTACCAGTGTCTGTATTTAAACTAACTGCACCTGTATAACTACTTGCGCTATTTAAATTAATTGTACTTGCACCGCTTGTTGTGAAATTACTTGTTCCACCTACTGTAATAACACCACTATCTAATATATTTCCGGTTGTAGTGGCTGTTAAATTCCCACCAATTGTAGAAGCGGCAAAGTTCAAGGCACTTGTTGTATTCGAAACACTCGCGTTACCGGTAGCACCTGTTGTATTAAGGCTTATTGTTCCACCGTAAGTGTTAGCTTGATCAAGCGTAATATCATTATTACTACCAGTTGTAGTAAATGATGCATTTCCGGTTATCGCTAAGACACCACTATCAGTTAAGCTACCTACCGACGATGTAGTTAATGTACCGCCTAATGTTGATGCTGCTAAATCGAGTGCAGTTTGTACGTTTGTTATTGAAGCTGCTCCAGTGCCGGTATTTAAGCTTACTGATCCGGTATAAGAACTTGCACTATCAAGTGTAATGGTACTTGTACCACTTGTGGTGAAATTACTTGTTCCACCAACTGTAACGACACCACTATCTAATATATTTCCTGTTGTTGTTGCAGTTAAATTACCACCTATTGTAGAAGCTGCAAAGTTTAAAGCGCTCGTTGTATTTGAAACACTTGCATTGCCTGAGGCTCCTGTTGTATTAAGACTTATCGTTCCGCCATATGTATTTGCGTCATTTAAGGTAATGGTATTATTGTTACCGGTTGTAGTAAATGACGCGTTACCAGTTATTGAAAGAACTCCACTATCGGTAATACTTCCTGTTGAAGAGGCAGTTAATGCTGCACCTACAGTTGATGCACCAAGATTTAATGCTGAAGTTACATTTGTTATAGAAGCCGCACCCGTTCCAGTATTTAAGCTCACTGCACCTGTGTAAGAACTTGCACTATCAAGTGTGATAGTACTTGCACCACTTGTGGTGAAATTACTTGTACCACCAACTGTAACGACACCTGTGTCTAATATATTGCCTGTTGTAGTTGCGGTTAAATTTCCACCTATTGTTGATGCTGCAAAGTTTAACGCTGAAGTTGTGTTTGTTACTGAAGCATTACCGGTAGCACCTGTTGTATTAAGACTTATTGTCCCACCGTAAGTGTTGGCATTATCAAGTGTAATAACATTATTATTGCCAGTAGAAGTAAATGATGCATTTCCAGTTATTGCTAAAACCCCGCTATCAGTTATTGAACCTGTAGTTGTTGCAGCGAAAGTTCCTCCCACAGTTGAAGCACCAAAATTTAAATCAGAAGTAAAATTGCTTAAACTTACGTTACCCGTACCATGAGTATTAAAACTTGCGACTCCTGTAAGAGTAGTACCATTGTTTAAAGTAATATTACCATTATTAGCTTGTGTATCGAAACGTGAAGTTCCACCAATTACTATAGCTCGATTATTACTAATGCTAGCTTGTGCTCTGAAATCAGAGTTTCCAGTTCCAGTATTAATACCACTTGTAGCATCAAAATTTGCTCCTCCAATGTTAACTCCTCCAGCTCTATTATCAACTGCCCACAAATTACCGTTTTGAGTTAAAGCAGTAAAGTTTGTTGCAGAAGTTTGTAAAGCCACAGAAGCACTTCCAATATTACCAGTAGTGTTTAAAGTATTTGAAATTTTAGTAGCTACAGAAGTGGCTGTAAGCCTATTAGCTGCATTATCTTGTAAAATATTACTACCAGCTGTGGCTCCATTATTTTCAAGTAAAATGTGGTTAGCTGTAATATTAGCAACCGTAATATCCCCATTCGTAGAATTTGTTTTACCAGCACCGTCACGCATTATAATCTGAACATTTCCAGTACCTGCATTAAGGGTTGTGCCTGCAGCCATTGTTATTGCAGCAGCCCCTGCATCACGCTGTGCATCGACTACCCCATTTGCTAAAGTATCATTACCTATAATTGTTAAATTAGCGTTATCAGTTGTAATATTAGCATTTAATAAAACGCTTCTACCTGCCTGAAGTGTTAAAACCCCACCATTACCAGAAGCATTATTTACTGTAATTGCACTATTTACTGTTATATCATTATTAGCTTGTAATGTAACTGCTGTACCTGTATCTAAAGTATTAGTTAAAAAACTAGGATGCAAAGTTAAAGAACTGTTAGGATATCTACCATAAGTTAACCCATTTCCATTTACTACACCTAAATAAACTTTACCTGTTCCGTCATTTGGAAAACTTGCAACATATCCGTTAAGAGCATCTACTGCTCTAACTAATGATGAATTCCCTGCGCTAGCAGCTGTACCTATAATACTAGTTGCCGCACTAATTGTGCCTCGTGTTACACCGCCCGGGTGACCTAAAGTTACCGCTCCAGCATTAGACGTTGCTCCATTATCCCACCCCGCTGTTCTAACAAGGTAATAACCATTAGCTAAAGCTGTTCCACCCTGCAATCCATCACTTGCAGTTGATCCCATTAAACTATTTGAAGTACTAACCGCACCTATTGTACCAGTTGAGCCATTTCCCCAAGTTACTGCACCAGCGCCAGCAATTGCTCCATTATCAGTACCAGAACCGTAGGCAAGATAATTTCCATCTGTTAAAGCAATAGCCCCATTATTCATATAAAAATCACCTCCAGTACTACCGTAAAGGCTATTAGTTGTTCCAACTGCTTCACCAACGTTATTGTTTACAGTCCTTCCATTACTACCATTAATCCATGTTGCAGCACCAACATTTGTTGTTGCACCTCTATCCCAATTTGCTGAAGAAACCACATAATTACCATTAGTTAAGGCTGTAAGTCCATGCAAACTAACTTGGTCCCCAGCTGTTGCACCATATAAACTATTTGAAGTACTAACTGCTCCTATAGTTTTTGTTCCAGCTGTTGAACCGTCACTCCAAGTTACTGCTCCTACCTGTGAGGTACCACCATTCGCCCAAAAAATACTTCTAACAGCAAAATTACCATTAGTTAAAGCCACAACTCCACTAGCATAACCGTTGCCTCCACCAGTTTGATCTCCAGCTGTGGAACCAACCAGACTGTTTGTAGCATTTACAACATCTTTTGTATTTCCAAGAACATTTTGGCCATTACTACCATTAATCCACGTTGCAGCTCCCCTACTACCATTCCAGCTTGGACTTTTAATTACATAGTTACCATTAGAAAGAACTGTAATTCCACCTCCACCCACACCATAGCTTGCTGCGTTTCCATATTGAGTATTAGACATCCAGACTGAATTAGCTGAAGCGGAGGTTCCACTTGCCCATGTAACGGCTCCAGCATCCGCTGAACCTGCAAATACCCATTTTGGAGAAATTAGTACATAATTTCCGCTTGATAAAGCTGTTATACCTCCACTACTAGCATTATCGTTATTAGAAGTTCCATAAATACTATTAGTTGTACTTACTACTCCAACTGTTTTTGTTCCGGCAGTTGAACCATCGCTCCAAGTAGAAGCCCCTGCATCAAGTATTGCTCCATTATCCCATAAAGGACTCGATACAACAAAATTGCCATTGGTTAAAGCGGTTATTCCACCACTACTTACCTGATCATTATTTGTACTTCCAATTAAACTATTACTACTACTTAAGGTAGCACTTACATTTCCTTGAGAATTCTGACCATTCGCACCATTAACCCATGTTGCTGCACCACGAGCTGTACCTGATCCATTCCAATTCGGACTTGAAATAACATAATTACCGTTAGATAAAACTGTTACACCTCCGCTACCAACTTGACTGTTATTTTCATTACCAGTTTGAGAATATCCAAATACTGAACCAACATTTGCTCCATTTCCATCGCCCCATGTTACAGCGCCTGCGGCAGTAGTTGTAGCAGTATACCAATTTGGACTAATAATAACATAGTTCCCATTTGGTAACGCAACAACTCCTCCACTTCCTACATTCTGATTAGCTCTAGCACCATATAGAGAATTAGTAGTGCTAGTTATACCTACTGTACCCGTATTACCATTCCCCCAAGTAGTACCGCCGCCTTGAGTGAAACCTGCGCTATTCCATAATGGGCTTATTACAACATAATTGCCGTTTGTTAAGGCGGTAATACCGCCACTGCTTACCTGATCACTGGCAGTATTTCCTATTAAACTATTTGTACTACTTACAGTGCCGCTTACACCAGTTGTTCCACTTCCCCATGTAGCAGCTCCGGCATCGGTTACCGTAGCGGTGTTAACTAATGGACTTTTGATTACAAAATTATTATTCCCTGTTAAGGTTATAATGCCGCCGCTACCTACCTGATCACTTGCTCTTGCTCCATTAAAGGTACTAATTAATGCTCCAGAAGTGCCATTATACAAGTAAACCGCTCCTGCATCTGTGGCAATTGCATCATCATTTGGAACAGCAATTACTATATTCCCATTACCTAAAACGGTTACATTTGTGCCAAATGTATTGCCTGCAAGTGGTGAAGGGTCTACTAATTGATAATAAGCAATGCTACCTGTAGTAGAATCGATTGTAATATTCTTTGGATCTAAAAGTAATTTACCTTCGGCGCTACCGGATGCTGTAACATTTCCTGCATAAACAAGCTCATCTTTTGATGAAACTTCAACTAAACCACCTTTACTATTTTTACCTGTTCCATTAACTGTAATATTACCGCTAAATGATGTTTTATTATCTGACCAAACAACTACTTCTCCACCATCTCCTTCAAGTGTAGCATTCGCTGATATTGTAGTACTATGATTTATATTTGTAGTATTTGCGTTTGTTAATTCTCCTTTCCCATGAAAATCACCGCCAATTTTAATTTTACCACCATTATCACCACCATTTGCCTCGATATTAGCGCCATGCAATTCAACGTTACTAGCAGTTATTTCAATGCTTCCGCCTGTATTTTCTTTACCAATTACCTCAATATTACCTGAAGAATAATAATTACCTTTTTCTTCACTTATAACTTTAATTTTTCCACCATTAGCCTCGCCGTTTGCTGCAATATTACCTTTAATACTTTCAATATATTTATCAACAAAGTTTATCGTAATATCACCACCGTCTTTCTCTAATCCATTAGCTTTAATACTTCCTTGATTGATGATATTACGGCTATTAATCTTAATATTTCCACCTTTTATTCCACTTGCATCAAGAGTGCCGGTATTATAAACTCTATCGCTATTAACTGAAACCGATCCACCTTCACTCTGAATTATGCCTTCATTATTGATAAGCTCGCTTTCATAGCCTTCAAGAATAATTTGTCCATTTTTTTCAAGCAAGTTATTGGCCTGAATTAATCCTTGATTGTCAATTGTAGCTCCAATTAATTCACCCTTAGCTTTTCCTGCAATAATTATATTTCCACCATTTGCAATAATAGCAGATTTATTAATTATCATTCCATCAAGAGCTGCTTCATCAATTACTACATTAATTAACCCATTATTATCATAATTAAAGCTAACTTGTTCACCTGAAATTAGAGCTAATTTACCTTCATTAGCTTGAATTTTTCCTTCATTAGTAATTCTTTGACCAATTAGTATTACATTACCTTTTTCTGCTGAAATAATGCCTTTATTAATTATTTCTTTACTATCCCCTATTCCTGCCCATTTATGGTCAATTTGATTTAATGTTGATGCAACTAATCCGCCAACATCTATACGAGCATTTTCACCAAAAATAACGCCATTAGGATTAATTAAATAAACCTGACCATTGGCATTCAAGCGACCTTGAATATCCGATACTTCACTGCCGATAACTTTATTTATTGCAATAGAATCGTTACTGGGTTGTTGAAAGTTAACCGTTGCATTTTCGCTAATACTGAAATTCTGCCAATTGGTAACTAAAGTGTTTGTTTGCTGAATAACGTCCAGTGTTGTAGGTGTGTAATTTAAGGTAGCATTTCCCTGGACTATTTCGCTACCGGAAGGAAGAATATGAGATAAAGTTTCGTTAGCAGAACAAATATTATAATTTGATAGAATGATTGTAAAACCTAGTAAACTAGATAAAATAGTTTTACTCTGAAGTTTTTTAATCATCATATAATACAAATTAATTAATATTTTAACCTTTTAGAAATATTATTATATATTCTGGTTAAAAAGTAAACATTTTTACTAATTTAATTGATTAAAATTCAAAGAAATCTTGTTTTTTTATTTATAACTATTAATGTAAAACTTTAATTATATCTCTAATTTTCCTAAAGACTCGAAAGAATTGCTTTTAAAGAATAAAACGATTTAACCTACAATATAAATAACTTAAAAATGTTAAATACTTTATTTAATCTTTACTTAAAATTTACTTTTTTAAAATTAACTTACTTTTATTTGAGAAATTAAAAGATATAAGTTTATAAATTAATAAAGGTGCATTATAGTCAAATAAATTTTTTAAATGGATTAAGACATATGAAGTGGGTATTTCTAGGTAATATTTTAAATGCAACTGGTTTAAGTATTTTTAATTTTTCAAAATATAAAAGTCAAAATAGCGTAAGCAGGTTTAAAACAAACTTATTTAGTACTCACAATTACACTAATATGCATTTTAAGGCTAATGTTATTAGTAAAAATAATATAAAAGAATTCTCTACAAAAAGAATCTCTACTAATAAAAAAGGGCTTATTAGTAAGGATTTTCTATTATTACGTAAAGAAAATGAAGAATTAACCAATCAAATAGCTAATTTACCTCTGTCTACTCAAATGCAATCTTATTTAAAAATTGATAATAAAACCTTACAAACAATTTTTTATTGTTTTATAAAGCATAATAAATATCAAAATATAAAGGCTTTACTGGATATAAATGCAAATATTATTAATCTTCAAGATGAAAATGGTAATTCAGCTTTACATTATGCTGTCTTAAGTAAGAATACAAAAATAGTAAAATTGCTAATGGATAAAGGAGCTAATTTAAACCTATTAAATTTTGAAGGCTATTCGCCAATTCATCTAGCAGTAGAAAAATCTTTATTTTCGATATTAGAATTACTTTTTTGTTATAGTTTTGATAGAAATAAAATAGAAAAAACGATTAATCTTTTAGATATAGCTCAAAATTTTCATATCAGAGAATTAATTTATACTAAATTTAAAAAAGGGTTAAGCGACCAAAAGCAATATTTAAATAATTTTAAATGTCAAAGAGAGATTTATAATTTAAACTTGGAAAAAATCCATCTACGTTTTAGATGAAGATAAATAAAAAAGGGTTCATACTAAATTAATAAGAACCCTTTTTATAAATATTTTTTTTATTTTCTTTTAATCATCTACATCAAGATTATCATCATCGAACGTAACATCTGAATCTAAATCGCCTTCTTCAACAATTTGCTCCATGTCTTCAGCAAGTTCTTCACTGAGACTTTCCATCATTTGTAAAGCTTCTTCATCGTTATCATCAACCTCATCATCATTAATAAGGTCTCTTTGTAAGCGTTTTTGGAATGATTGAACTGCCATTTCTTTTAAAGATTCAACTTCAATAACTTTGTCACCAATTTCTCTAAGAGCTACTACAGCGTTTTTATCATTGTCTCTTTCAACAAGAATTTGTGAGCCAGAAGTAATTGCTTTAGCTCTTTGTGCCGCTAAAACTACTAGTTCAAATCTATTATCAACTACTTCCGCGCAATCTTCTACAGTAATACGTGCCATATTTTCCCTCTTGTATATATTTCAGGCTGAATTATACCCATTATTTATAAAATATGCAAAATAATTTTAACTAGTCTAGATTTATTTATTAATATGTGTTAAAGTACGCCACAAATTATTTAAATTATTCCTTTATAAAGCTGAAATATTTTATTTAAATTGTTGTAAAATAAAAGAATGGTAAAGTGTAAACGAGTTTATTTTTAGATTTACTAAACGAAGATGGATAAGTATAATACTTTTAAAAACTTATAATATCTTAATATATAAGAATTAATTACTTAATGAGATAAAAAATGCATCCAGAGATTTTTGATAACTCTTTTCCAGCGTTAGATTTAGATACTAAATATATTTTAAGAGAAGTTAACATTGAAGCTGATGCAGGTGAATATTTCATTTATATGAACCATCCTGAAGTTGCAAAATATCTTGCAGAAGAAGATATTCCTCGTTCAATTGAGCATGCAAAACATGAACTTAAATATTGGTATTCCCTTTTTACAGGTAAATATAGTATTTATTGGGCTATTGCAGTTAGAGAAAATGATCAGATAATTGGTACATGCGGTTTTAATAACTGGAATTACAGACATGATAGAGCAGAAATAAGTGTAGATATTAATCCTGATTTTTGGAATCAGGGAATTGGGACAAGATGCGTAAAACTTTTAAACGAATTTGCTTTTAGTCAAATGAAAGTTAAACGTATCCAAGCGACTATTGCAAAAGATAATCATCGCTCAATGCGTGTTTTTATGAAAAACCACTATCAAAAAGAAGGTTTACTTAAAAAATACGCTAAACTTCAAGGCGAGCAAAAAGATTTCTTTATGTTTTCAATGACGAAATAGATTTATTTTATTCTTTGATATTTAGTTGGCTCATCTTCACCAGTAATATCAACGATTTCTCTATTTGTTTTATTATTGTTATCTTGTCTTCTAGTGTATTTACGTTTATTTCTAATAGGTAATGGAATATTTAATTCTTCTTCTTTTATTCTAAAATTATTACTTTCACTATTCTCTAGCTCTTTTCTCATTGTTTTAATGGTTTCTAAATTATTTATACTTTGTGCTAATAATTGTTTAAGTTGTTCATTAGCTTGTCTATAAGAATCCTGTAAACTAATTATTAAATCTTTGCGTTTTAATGATTCTTCTTTTTGCTTTTCTTCATATTTTTTTGAAAGTTCTTTTGAAATAAAGTCGATTAAATTACTTTCGTGCGCAGGTAAACCTGGAAATAAATCTTCAATATTTAAAGAAATTGGATAATAATCATCATTATTATTTTTACTAGAATTTTCTTCAAGCTCTAAATCTTTTTTAATTAAACTCATAAAAATTACATAAAAAAATTATATATAAGAAAAGTATAAATAAATTTTAATAAAGGAAAATACTTTTATTTATATGTAAGTTGTCGAAGGTAATAATCCATTAAGGTTAACGCAAGCATTGATTCAACTACTACAACTGCCCTTATGGCCACACAAGGGTCATGACGACCTTTTACTAAAATTTCAGTTTCATTATATTGTGTATCAATTGTTTGCTGAATTTTAGGAATAGAGCTTGTAGGTTTAAAGGTAACGGTTACATCAATGGTATCACCATTACTAATTCCACCTAAAATACCGCCTGCGTTATTTGTAATAAAGTTTGGTTTACCATTTTGAATTGAAAGTTGATCATTATGTTCACTACCTTTCATTAAACTTGCATTAACACCACTACCTATTTCAATAGCTTTAGCTGCTGGAATGCTTATCATTGCTTTAGCAATTTCTGCATCAAGTTTATCAAAAACGGGCTCTCCTAATCCTATTGGAACTCCAGTTGCAACCACCCTGACCTTTCCACCAATTGAGTCACAATTTTTTCTAGTATTTTCTATTAATTCCAACCACTTAATAGTAATACTTTCATCTGAAGTAAAAAAATTATAATTAAAATACTGATTTGTATAAAATTCTTGTGATTTTAAATCTCCAATTTGAATAAGCTCAGCGTGAATATTTATACCTCTTTGCTTAAGGAAAAGCCTTGCCACACTTCCTGACGCTACACGCATAGCTGTTTCTCTAGCACTAGCTCTTCCCCCTCCATTATAATCATATATTCCGTATTTATGAAAATAAGTAAAATCTGCATGTCCTGGTCGAAAAATACTTTCTAAGTTATTGTAATCTTTAGATTTTTTATCATGATTTTCAATAATCATTGTTAAAGGGGCGCCAGTCGTTTGACCTTTAAAAACCCCTGAAACAATTTTAACTTTATCTTCTTCCTTTCTTTGACTTGTAAGCTTGTTCCTACCTGGTTTGCGTAAATCAAGGAAATATTGAATATCTTCTTCATTAATAGTGAATTTTGGAGGAACACCATCAATAACGCAACCAATTATTTCACCATGGCTTTCACCAAAACTTGTTACCTTAAAATATTTTCCAAATGTATTTCCAGTCATATTATTATTTTTAAAATAATTTTAATAAATATTATATAAGCATAATTTATTATAAAACAAATAATTAAAATATTATTAAAAATATATTAATTTACTTGTAATTTTTAACACAAGAGATTATAATGTACAAAAAATTATTGTAGGTAAAAAATGAGTAAATTAAAAAATATTCAAAGTTTTTATGGGTTAAATTTTAAGGTTGATGATGAAAGCAAACAAATAAAAAGAATATTTATTGGAAAAGATAAAGATGTAACCCTTGAAAATTTTAAACATTCATTAATACGTTAGCAGAATCTTTTAACATTATTCCGGGAGAAAACCCTGATTATGGGAGAATAATTAAGCTAATTAGCGTTCATTTACACCCTGATCGCCTTATCAATATAAATTCACAATTTTACCAAACTTTAAATTTGCCTCCTAAAAATTTAACTAGTGAACAGATAAATATATTTCGTAATGAATTATTTAAAATTCTATTACCACTTAAAGGGTTAAGCGCTGAAACATTTGATCAAACAGCAGAAATACTGGTATTGGAAGCGTTCGGTAAAGAATCTGTGCAACAAAAAACTATGAGAATGCTTCACTCAGTAATTGTTAAAATGAAAACTGATCCTAGTGTTGATCCTTCTGAAGAGTTATTAAGTTTAATAACTGATTTATTTAAATTATATGGTGGAAAGAAAATTAATCAAGAAGACAAGGATTATTTAGAAAAATATGTAAATAAAATCGCTAAAATACTTGAAGCAGATAGAAAGAAAAAAGCTCCTTCTAAATTATTTACTAATTTAGGCACTTTAATTTTTTCCTTAATACCTACAATAGCATTTTCTCAAGGAATATATAAAATATTTTTGTCACAAGCTGCTAGACAAGAAATGTCGCTTAATAGTTTTAGAATTGGATATAGCTTCATAATTTTTAATGTTTTTAATAGCCTTTTTAAAAATCTTAGTGAATATATATTTGAATCTTCAAAAACAAACTTAAATATAGCAAAAGTTTTAGAAAATTATTTTAAAACACTTATAAAAAAAGACGTCTCAAATGAGAGCTATACTGAGTTCCTTTATATGATGCAAGAAAACGCACCTTTTATAAATAAACAAGTAATGAAAGAAATGGATATGATTGGTAAAAAAGGAAAAGGTCCTCATTTACATACTGAAACATATGCAAGGGCAAAAACCTTAAAAGAGCTTAAAGAAAAATATAAAAATAATGAATTAGGTATTGATTATAATCTTTTAAAAGATGTTGTTATTCAGTCTGCAGTAATTTTGTTTGGTTTTTATACAAACGCTTTAACAGTTAACCGTAAAATGAATAATATTATAAAAATACTAACCCCAATTATAGTATACGCGGTAAATAAAACGGTTAAAAATTTAGCCCATTATGATCAATTAGGCTTTTTTAATTACGGTAGTGGAATGTCTCATGTTGATAATATAAATGAGGAAAAAGTTAACAAGTTTATTGAACCAAAAGCTCCTAATGCAGAACAAACTCCTGAACACGCATTATTTAATAATTTAAGAAAACGCGCAGTATATGTTGGTCCTAGTTCAAATAATATCTTATGTTCTCAAGCTACTTTTAAGCAAAAACTTAAAATGATGACTTTACCTGTATGTTATAGAACCAAAACCCAACAAGATGAAGCCTTTGTTTCTAATAATAAGAGCATTATCAAACCAAATTAATAGTAAATTTTAAACTAGGTAATTTATAAAATTGCCTAGTTTAAAATTAAAAATAAATTTCCCTTGCACTTCCCAAAACTTCATAGTAGCAATACGATAAATAATTAAAAGTTACTTTCTTTAAAGTTTAAGGGCTCTTACCTAATATGTATGGTTGGATAATATTTCAAAAGCTTATCGCTTTATACCTAAATATCTTTTTAGGCTTTATTTGTGCACGTTTTTTAAAAGTTGCAGCAAATGATATTGCAAAATTAATATTTTACTTAATTACTCCATTTGTAATATTTCAAGGGTTACTTAAAACAAATTTAGACGAAAACATATTATTATTACCATTTTGTATATTTATTATATGTTGCATTCTTTGCGGCTTATTCTACTATATTGCTGGAAAATATTGGCGTAATACAGTAAGAAATATAGTGGCTTTTTCAGCAGGAACTGGAAATTCTGGTTTCTTAGGCTTGCCTATTGCTATTGGAATTACAAATAATAACGATTATTTAGTTGGAACTTATATAACGGCAACCTTAGGGGTTAGTTTATACGAAAATACCTTAGGTTACTTTATTGCGGCGAAGGGAGAAAATACCGGTAAGGAATGTCTAAAAAGATTAGTAAGATTACCGATTTTATATGCATTTGTTATTGGAACCATTGCAAATTTATATGGATTAAGAATAAATAGCTTACCTGCAAATATGCTTGAGTTTTTAAATTACATGCAAGGATGTTATGTGACGCTTGGAATTATTATTATTGGCATCGCTTTAGGGCAAGTAGAAAAGTTTTCAATAGATTATAAATTTTTAGGCGTAACATTCTTTGCAAAATTTATTTGCTGGCCAATGCTAATGACATTATTTATATTAATGGATAAGTCATTTTTTCATTTATATAATGAGGATATATATGATTTACTCATGCTTATGTCTATTGTTCCACTTGCAACTAATACAGTTACTTTATCAATTTTATTTAAAGTACATCCAGAAAAAGCTGCAACAACTGTACTTGCAGGAGCAATTTTCGCAATGTTTTATATGTCAATAATGATTAATTATGTTATCAAATAATAATACTATAGTTTTAGGAAAAAACGGTAATCTTGCTAAAAGCTTACAAGCTTTAAACGGCAATTTTACTTATATAGGTCATGATCAAATTAATTTATTGGATATAAATAATATTCAAAAAAATCTGTCCATTTATAATCCAAAAATAATTATAAATACTTCTGCTTTTAGGAAAGTTGACCTTGCTGAAACTTGTAAGGAAGAAGCAAATGTTTTAAATCATTTAGCAGTCAAAGAAATAGCAAAATATTGCGAAGAAAATGATGCTACTCTTATTCATATTTCAACTGATTATGTATTTGATGGTAAGAGCCAGATACCATACGTGGAGACTGATCCAGTAAATCCTATTAATATTTATGGTATATCTAAACTAAAAGGTGAAGAAGCTATTCAAAATAATTTGAAGAAACACATTATAATTAGATCTAGTTGGTTTTTTAATGCAATACAAGGATGCCAGAATTATTTCTTTTTAATGTTAAACTTTATGAAGAAAGATAAAGAATTTAAAGCTATTAATGACCAACTCGGGAATCCAACATATACTCCTGAACTTGCTAAAGCAATTTGTAAAATAATTAATAAGCTTGATAATTATGGGATTTATCATTATAGTGGTAAAGATTATGTTACATGGCTTGAGGTAGCTAATAAAATTCATGAATTTGCTATAAAAAATAATGTAGAGCTAAAATGTAATAAAATAATACCAATTTCCACAAAAGACATGAATCAGACTGCTATAAGGCCTTTATTTACCGCATTAAATTGTTCAAAAATTGAACAAGATTATGAAATTCAAACCGTACCCTTTACTAATTCATTAAATGAATGTTTTAAAAAATACATTACGGAGAATGTATGATAAGCGCAGTTACAATTACCTACCACACAGGTCCAATACTTATAGATTGTTTAAAAAATTTATCTGATAACAAATATATAAGCGAGATAGTATTACTTAATAATGGTAATCCAGAAGGCTTTATTGAAACAGTCCCTGAAAAAGTTAATAGTGAAAAGTTAAAAATAATTTCTGGTCATGGAAATATTGGTTTTAGTAAAGGATGTAATTTAGGTGCTAAACATGCAACAGGTGATTATATACTTATAGTTAACCCTGATTGTATTGTAAGACCAGATTTTGATTTTAAAGCTTTACTTGATGCTTTAGATGACCCTAAAATAATGATGTCAACTTGCAGAATTTTTAATAAAGATGGTACTGAGCAAAGAGGAAGCAGAAGAAATATATTAAATCCATATAATGTTTTTTATGGTTTTAACTTAAACAAATCCCCTATTCCTACTGATCCTTTTTACGTAGAAGCTACATCCGGAGCTTTTATGCTCTTTAAGAAAGAAGATTATAATATGCTTGGTGGTTTTGACGAAAATTATTACCTACATGTTGAAGACATGGATTTATGTATGAAAATCAAGCAAATAGGAGGAAAAATTAAATATTTTCCTAAAGTAACAATTATGCACGCATTAAGTACAAGCGATGCACCTAAAAAATTTATTGAACAACACAAGCTAAATGGTTTAATATATTATTATAATAAGTATTTTGGTAACAATTTATTAACGCCAATAGTTCTCTTTCTATTAAAAATTAGATTTTATTTAAGGTTTTCCATTAAGTAACCTTTAAAGGTTAATTTTCGTCTTGCAATTTATTAACAAACAGTATACAAAGATCAACACGTTATTAAACAAATTTAAACCATTACTTTAAATGAATAAGATAGATGCACATGTTGGAAGCAAGCTAAGAGCAAGGAGAACTCTGCTTGGTATAAGCCAAGAACAATTGGGTAGTGTCACTGGCATTAGCTTTCAGCAAGTACAAAAATATGAAAAAGGTCTTAACAGAATTGGCGCCAGCAGATTATATGAATTTGCTAAAGCGTTAAGCGTAGAAGTCGCATATTTTTTTGATGGTTTTGAAGATAACAACTCTCAAAAGCCTAATAGTTTAGGCTCCAATACGCAAATGGGATTTTCTGATAATGATTCAGAATTTAAGTATGATACTAATATACAAATTAATTCTAAAGAAATTATGACTCTTGTAAGAGCTTACACTTCAATTAAAGATAATAAATTACGCAAAAAGATTTTTTCTTTAATTATTACCATCACTAAAAATGCTTTAGAAGAAGAATAGACATTATTTTACTTTATTTTAAAGTATTATAATTATATATTTTATTTCATTATTAATAATATATATATATTTACATGAAAAAAATTGGTGTAATTGCAGGCGATGGTAGCATACCTTTAACGCTTATAAATAATTTACGTAGTCAAAATATTATGCCTTTTGTAATCTCTCTTACGTATGGCAATTTATTATATTGTATTTTGAATTCAATCCCGCATTTGAAGTGCTCAATTGGTGAGTTAAGTAAAGCTATTGAGTTTTTAAAAATTAATTCTATAAAAGAAATAATAATTATTGGTAAAGTATTTAGACCTAATTTTTCATTATTAAAACCTGATAAAGAAGCTAAAAAATTACTTACAAAGATTATCGAAAACAAAGGTGGAGATAATAAAATATTAAGTACAGTTATTAATTTTTTAGAAAATGAACATGATTTACAAATTATACCTGCTCATGAATTCTTGAAAGAATTATTATTAAGCAATGACATCAAAAGTGAAACCGACTCTAATATCAAAGTTGATATAAGTATAGGAATAAATTATTTAAACAAGGCTAGTGAATTTGATATAGGTCAGGCAGTAGTTGTTAGAGATCAGCAAATCATTGCTATTGAAGCTTTAGAAGGCACAGACGAAATGTTAAAACGTTGTGTTAATTTGAATAAAAAGCATAAATATGGCGGCGTTTTGGTTAAAATGCCTAAACAAAATCAGAATATTAAAATTGATCTACCAACAATTGGATTAAATACTTTAAAACTAGCAGATAAAGCAAATTTGAATAGCATTGCTATTCAAAAAAATAAATGCTTCGTAGTTGATAAAGATAAAATTGAAGAATTTATTAGTGATAAAAAATTAAGTTTAATAGTATTTTAATTAATCATTCTATTAAAGTGTTATTAGAAATATATAAAACTTTTATACAATAAATTATAATAGTTTAGTAATTATTGATATCTTTCAACATGAAGCGTTGAGCTATTATCTTGTAGTTTTTCAAATTTTGCTCTAAGACAATGAGGAAATACCTTTGAAACTCGTTCAAAACAAATTCGTTGCGCAAATTCTCTTACTTTTTTATTAATTTCTAGGGTAGTTGAACCTGCATTCAATTCCTTTTCAATTAATAATGTTGAGTATGCTAACTCTTGTTTTAAGTTAGAACTTAAGAATTTTGCTTCATTAGTAATTTCTGATATTTCTTTCAAAACATTTAAAAATAAATGTCCTAAAAGTTGATATTTGTTTTTTATTTCTTTTTTATTAATTTTTTCCTTTCCTTCAACAATAATTTTGTAAGCTGCTATCAATTTTGCAATATCTAACTTATTTTGAAACAACATATACTCAAATGGTTCCGGCATTTCTTTAATTTTTTCAGTGCCATTAATAGGATATGTGTAAGTATTTAAATGAACACCGCTTTCTAATAAAAATTTTGCAACCTCAACTGATTTTACAAAATAAAGAGGCTTTAAAAAACTTACATAATGTTTTAGATTAACATTTTCCTCACTTAAAATTGCTTTCACAAGGTCTAAATTATCTACTTTTACAGCTTCTATTAAAGCATTGGTTCCTTCAAATTTATCATTGGAAGTTTTGGTAAAGGGTGAAGCGTTTACATAAACTTTTGAGGCACCTTTTTTTAATAATGACTTTGCTAATTTGAGATTATTATTTGCTGTAGCGTCAATTAGAGCTTTATTATTTTCTCTTAATGTCTCATAACTTAAGTTATCACCTTTTGACATATAATAAACCATTGTAATTAAAGCATTAAGCATATAATAATACATAATTACAATGATGTAAACTTCTTTATTATTATTACTTTATGATTATATATTTAACAATAAGACATAAACTTAATATTCAATTATAAATAATGTAAAACTTTAAGTTACTATTTCTTATAAGATTTTTGATTAGTAAGCATTTAATATTTCAAATGCTTACCATTAGAACATTAATAATTGCATGTTGCATTATGAATAAAATACTCTATCCACACATAAGGCGATAGCAATTAATACTATATTTAATATTCCTATCATTTTACTTATAAATTTATGCGAATAACCTTTTTTAACCATAATTTGAAAAAAATGTTTGGAATGAGCTTCCCAAAATTTTTCACCGTTAAATATACGTTTTAAAAGTGTGATAGTAGCATCTGTTAAATAATATAGGCACATAATGAATATTGGCCAAAAATACCCTTTATACCCAAGGTCTAAAGCTATAAAACCAACTATGTACCCTAATGAAATACTCCCAACATCGCCTAAAAATATCTTTGAAGGTGGCCAGTTAAACTTTAAGAAAGCTAACGTAGAGCCTACAACAATTGCTGCTAAATATATATTATTTAAATTTTCATTATGCAAATATGAAAGAATACTTATTCCTGTAAGAACTGTAAGTGTATTAATGCTTGAAATTCCATCAATACCATCCATAAAATTATAAAGATTGATAAAATATACATAAGCAAAAATAATTCCTGCTCTTTCAATTGCAACAGGTACAAATTTAGGAACTACTAAATGTATAGGTGGAAAAAAGTAATATACTGTAAAAGTTGCAACAGAAATGTGAATTAATAACCTAATGTAAAACACTATTGATTTAATATCATCTAAAAAAGAAATTAAAGCGAGCAACATTAAACAAGTACAAAAAACAAGCGTATTTGTAAAATTTGGAATATAATAATAATTTACCAAAGGCCAAAGTAAAAAAACGCAAAAAACTATAGCAAGCCCTCCACCTCTCGGAGTTGGACTCACATGATTACTTCTATCAACAGGTATATCAATAACCTTTTTTCTTTTTAAAAACTTTATTAAATAAAAAACTGCCCAAAATGAAATTATGAAAGAAATTAACAATAAACTAATAGCTAGCTCATACATCATTTATTTACTTTCTCCCAAATAATTTCTCAATATCATTTAATTTTAGCTTTATATACGTTGGTCTTCCGTGATTACATTGAGCCGAGAGAGGCGTTCTTTCAATATCTCTTAGAAGTTGATTCATTTCAGGAATACTTAAGCTTTGACCTGCTCTAATACTTAAATGACAAGCTAATGTCTCATAAAAATGCTCAAATGCTTTTTCAAGTGAAGTAATATTTCCCATTTCTTCAATATCTTCGGCGATATCTTTTACTAAATTTGCAAAATTCGCTTTAGTAAATTCTGCTGGCACTTCATGAATAGCTATTATCTCATCGCTAACTATTTCTAACGATAATCCAAGGTTCTTTATGGCATCTAAATTATCATTTAAAAGATGAATATATTTACTTTGCAATTTCACTTCAATAGGAAGCAATAATTTTTGCCTTTTTATGCCACCTTCCTGCAATTGAACTTTATATTTCTCGTATAATATTCTTTCATGAGCCGCATGTATATCAACAATGATAAAGCAATCTTCTGCTTCACTGATTAAATAAGTATTATTTAACTGACACTTAGCAAGGCCTAAAGGATAATTATGGGTAAAAATTGATATTTTTTGCTGTTCTGATATTGGCGGCTGTACGTAAGGTGAAAATATATCTTGTTCTATAGGCATTTTTTCAATTACCATTACATCACTATCCTTTTTTTGCTCTAAAACATTAACAAGTGTAGGTGTGACTTGTGTAATTACAGGAGCATCGGTAAAATTATTTGTCTGAGATTCATTAAAATTTAATTGTTGAGACGAAGTATTGTTTACATTTGTAGAAGTAAAATAACTACCTTGATAATTATTATTTGAAAATTTTATTGGCTTAGGAAATTCTGGCACATTGCTTTCTAAATAATTAAATAAATCATTAGAAAGAGTTGTTGAACTTCTATTTCCACTTTGTTTTAAAGCTTCCCTTACAGTATTAATAAGAATTTTCTTTATTAAATTTATATCTCTAAACCTTATTTCCGTTTTTGCAGGATGCACATTTACATCGATTTCACTATAAGGTAATTCTAAAAATATAACGACACTTGGATATCTATCACTTGCAAGCACATCTTGATATGCAATTTTTATTGCTGTATGTAAATTTTTATCTTTAATAGGCCTTCTATTTACATAAAAATACTGGTCGCTGCTCGTTCTTTTATTAAATGTCGGTAAAGAGATATATCCTGAGATTTTTATAGCTTCTATATCATTTTCAAAATGTATAGAATTATCTGAAAAATCTTTTCCTAAAACGTCTGTTAATCTATCTAATAGACTTAAATTATCTTTACTATCAAAAATAACTCGATTATCGCTTATTAACTTAAAAGCAATATGAGGGTTTGCTATAGCAATTTTATAAACAATTTCATATATACTTTGAGCTTCAGCTTTATCGGTTTTTAAAAATTTTAATCTTGCAGGGACTGCAAAAAATAAGTCTCTAACCTCAATATAAGTACCTATTGGCGAAGAACATGATTTAATTTCTTTTACCACTCCTCCTTCCACAGATAAATTGTTACCAAATTCTTCAGATCTAAGCCTTGAAGTTATAGAAACTCTTGAAACAGAAGCGATAGAAGGTAAAGCTTCCCCTCTAAAGCCAAAATGTAAAATTTTATGAATATCACTTTCATCAAGCTTTGAAGTTGCATGTCTTTCAATAGAAAGTAATAAATCTTCCTTAGACATTCCAATGCCATTATCCTTAATCGCAATAAGGTTTTTTCCACCACTTTCGATATTGATTTCTATTTTTGTAGCTTCAGCATCTATTGAATTCTCTATTAATTCTTTAACAACAGAGAAAGGTCTATCAACCACCTCACCTGCAGCTATAAGGTTAATAATATGAGAGGATAATATTTTTATTTTAGACATTACTTACCAAATATCTTATCCCAAACTGTCTTTTCCTTTTTTCTGCTAGCAATTTCGCCTTCAGTAATAGGTTTATTATCCTTTAGATTTCTTTCAATCCTTTTATTTTCTTCAACTGGACTTACAACTTCAGTTTTATCATTTTCTCTTCTTGCAATACCTTTAAGCTTATTAAACATTCCTGCGTTTTTTGTATAATCGATATGTTTTTGTTCATACAACATTACATCCCTGATATCAGGATTTTTTATTGGTAAATTAAGTTTATTTAAAAAAGATTTTTCACTTTCTGAAAATGAATTAACAGCAAATTCTGAAACTTCTGGCTTATTAATGTTAAAATTATAAGCATCAACAGGATATTGAGGGGGAATAAGGTCGAATTCAGGTGGAATGGTTAAGTCAGGCTGTGAAATCACCTTAAATTCGTCAGGAACTTCCCTTACTAAACCTAAATCTCTTCTTAAACTAGTAGAACAACTAGTAATTAAACAAATTGCACTAATAACAATCAAAACTCTCATTTTCTAACCTCAAATCTACACTTCAGTATTCTTTGTTTTTTTATTCCAAAAAAGATCATATAGGAGAATTATAAAAACACCAATAAAAATCCAAGAATCAGCTAAATTAAAGGCCGGCCAATGATACTCTCTATAATGAAAGTCTAAGAAATCTGCAACTGACCCATTTATAATTCTATCAATAACATTCCCTAATGCTCCACCTACAATTCCTGCAGTTGCTATTGTTAAAATCAATTTATTTTCTTTAATCATATTCCATATTAAATAAGCACTTATAATTAGAGCCAAAAGGGTAAAAATAATTTTTCCATATTCAGGGTTTTGGAACATTCCAAAACTAATGCCATGATTATTAACAGTTACTAAATTTAAAATTGGTAAAACTTCAACCATATTTCCCTTAGATTTTACATATTCAAAAGCAAGCTTTTTAGTATACAAATCCAGAAATGCAGTTACTATTATTATCGTAATAAAAACAATCCAATCTCTTAATTTAAGTTTTAACATAAACTCATCCTTATTTTTAAAATTAGTTTTTATTTTATTAAGTCTTTAGTGTCAATAAATAGAAGATGAAATCTTATTTATTTAAGGTTATAAAATATATTTTTTAACCATTTTTATTGCCTTTTAAGATAAGAAATGTTACGTTAATCATTAAAAAACAGTGAGGGAAATCGTGGCTAGTGATTTTAATGAAAAAGAATTTAAAGAATGTCTAAGTCACTATTCAACTGGTATTGTAATCGTTACTACAAAATATGAAGATAATTTATATGGCTTAACAGTTAATTCTTTTACTTCTGTTTCTCTTAAACCTCCTTTAATTCTCTTTTGTATAGACAAAAGCGCAAGCTCACTTGATGCTTTTTTAAAATCTGATTCCTTTGCAATATCAATTCTTTCTTCGTCGCAGCACGAAATTGCTCAAAAATTTGCAAATTCAAATAATGAAAAATGGAAAAGCGTTAAATATGTTTTTGGCGCAACGGGTTCTCCTATTATACTTCCTAATCTCTCTTTTATGGAATGTGAAAAGTTTGCTACCTATGAAGCTGGTGACCATTATATAATTATTGGTAAAGTTATTACTCTTGAAGTTGAAAAAAGCGAAAAAAAGAATCCTCTTATATATTTCCGTGGTATGTACCATCATTCACCAGAAGCCATTTAATTTTAAGGAGTTTGTATGAATATTATCGTAATTGGTGCAAGTGGCAAAACAGGTAGCCAAATAGTCGATTTTATTTATAAAAGTGAAAAACACAAACTTGTAGGTCTTATAGTTAGTGATAAAAGTGATTTTTTAAATAAAACCCATGAATCGGGCATTCCATATTCTTCTAAATTAGAAAACTACATTAAAAATGCTAATATTATTATTGATTTCTCTAAACCTGAATCAACGTTAAAGCATATTGAAACTATTGCAAAATTTAACAAACCTTTAGTTATTGGTACTACTGGAATTAATGAGAATAGTATGGAAATGATAAGGGAATACAGTAAAAAAATCCCTATTCTTTATTCTTCAAACTTTTCACTAGGAGTTAATTTGCTTAAGGAAGCTTTACAATTTATTTGTAAAAAGCTTGATAATGACTTTGATATTGAAATTATTGAAGCTCATCATAGACATAAAATTGATGCACCTTCTGGCACTTCGTTAAGCCTTGCGAATTCTATTATTGAAGTTATGCCTAATAAAAAAATTATTACAAATGAAAGATTTAACCCGCATAAGCGTGAAGCTAATGAAATTGGAATGGCGGTTGTTCGCGGTGGTAATGTATTCGGTGAGCATGAAGTTCGTTTCATTGGTGACGACGAAGAAATTTTCATAGGCCACACCGCATTTAACCGTAAAACCTTTGCAAAAGGCTCATTAATGGCCGCAGAATGGCTTATAAATCAACCTTTTGGGTTTTATAAATTTAAAAATATACTTTAAAATCCTCTTTCATTCTTTAAAAAACAAGCACTTAAATTAAAACACATTAAATTTTAGTTAATTAATTAATATTTATGCTATAATTAGTAATATATGAAGAAAGTCAAATATTACTAAGGAGCGTAAGCCATGCAAGATAAAAAAAGAAGTTATTTTGAATTGTTTGTAAATGATTATATGTTAAATAATATGATTGAACCTCATTTAAAACTGCATCACTATTACCTTGGTAATACCAAGGTTACACCTAAAGAATTTTTTGATAAAACAGAAAGCATAGATATGTCGTTTGATATACAGATAAAAGATTCTAACGGACAACCTCAAGCAATAACTAATCCAAGTTTTGAAGAATATAAACAATATATACCAGAATTCTTGAATACATTTAAAATAAAGAATCAAAAAGATTTAGATAATTTTAAAGATTTTGGAAAAAAAATAAATGAGTTGAAAAAGAAAGGTTTGAAATATGATGAAATTAAAAAGCATTTAGTAGAAGAAGAATTTAAAGCAATTCATAATGATTACCAAAAAATTGCAGCTAAGGGAGACGCAGCTTCTGCTCAAGAAATTAAAGACTTAGCTAATAGATTCTGTAAGTTTATGAAAGTTTGTAGCGGAAGATATAAGAACGAATTGTATCAAACAGATCAAAGTTTATCACTTGAAGATAGATTTGCCGATATAGATTTAGGCATGGTTCCTAAAGAAAAAATCTTATTAGATAAAATTAATAAGATTGAAGGGCAATTTAAAGAAGACTCAGCTAAACTTAATCAAAGAATACAAATAAATGAGAAAAGCGGCACTTCTTTTGGAGATTTCTTTGTAAAAATGTTTAGAGCCATTTTTGGTTTAAAAACTTTAACTTCAAAAGAATCAAAAAGAATAAAATTACAAAATGAAGCTATGGAATTAACTAAATCTGTACAAGCTAAATTTGAAAAAGCTTTTGATGAAATTACTAAACGTGAAGAAGAATTACAAACACATCCATACAGCATATTCTTCGATGCAGCAAAAAACTTAGATGAAATGTCAATGGAAGTAGGTGAAGGTGTGTTCAAACTTCTAGAATCAGAAGTTGGTAAACAAGCAAATGAGCTTTCAAAGAAAAATGCTAAAAAAGAAGCTAATTATTATCAAAATAAAATTAAAAGTCATACCTCTCCGGTTGAATATGATAAAGATGTAAGCACTATGCAAGATTTCTTTTTTGGACAAAAGAAAACTGTTAAAACTACTGAATTTTCTAACGACCAATTCGGTAAACAAATAAAAGATTTCGGTGAAGGGAAAGAAGCTTTGGAAAGAAAGAAACAAGAACTTATGACTAAATACAAAGTTGGTCAGAAAAAAGGTATGGCTCGCGGTGATGATTAATAATACGAGATCATAACTTAAAATAATAAAGAGCAAATTGTATATCTTTTATAGTTTGCTCTTTTAATTCTTTAAGCGAATCAAATAACATTTCAGGACGAATAAACTGCTCAATTTCAATTTTTACTTCTTTTTTATATAAATCTTCAACTGTTTTATCTAAAATATGAATTTTACACAATTCTTTGTTTAACTTTATTTGATTTATAGGAAGTCCGTAATGAATAATTGCAGGAAGTTTTTTATCTTGGCCTTTAATTTCAACTTTTCCTAAATAAATACCGTATCTTAAAGCTAAATTATCAATATTGTTTAAATTTACTGTTTTAACTTCCAATTCATCATCAAAATTATTCTTTTCTTTAACCACTCCGCTTATAGAATAATTATTACCTAAAAGGTTATTAACTTCTTGAATCTGCCCTAAGCTCAGATATTGCCTAAGTGTTGTTGATGAACAAATTTGGTTTTTCACAGTGATTTTCTCTATCACATCCAAATAAAAGCCATAATATGTAGCCATTGTAGAAAGAAAATCTATGTTTCCTCTCCTGCCCTTACCAAATACAAAATCATAACCCACTACTAAATGTAACACTTTAAGTTTTTCAACTAGGATCTTTTGTATAAAATCTTCTGCACTAATACTTGCAAACTTATTATTAAAGCGTTGAGCAAGTATAAAACTAGGTTTAAACTCTTTAAGCTTATTTATCTTTTCACGCAAACACAAAACTCGCTTATGAGTATGTTTTCCTCTCATACAAATGTTTGGATGTGGTTCAAAAGTAATGATAATAAAGGGTAATCCTTTTTCTTCAGCAAATCTTTGTGCTTTAGATAAAACCTGTTTATGGCCATAATGTATACCGTCAAAATTTCCGATAGCAATTACGGTATCATTATTTATTAACTTAGAAACAGATTCATAATCTCTATATAGCATCTAATTCTAACTATTTACCGTTTGAGCCTTGGTAAATCTTAGATTAAGAAGTACAGGAGCAGAAATGAAAATTGAAGAATATGTACCAATTAAAATACCAAAGAACATCGCAAAACTAAAACTTTTTACAACTTCACCACCAAATAATATAAGCGATAAATTTGCAAGAAGTGTTGTAGCAACAGTTAAAGTAGTTCTCGAAAGGGTATCATTAATACTTCTATTGATAATTTCAGGAAATGGAGTTTTAAAATATTTATGTTTATTATCTCTAATACGATCATATATTACTACTGCATCATTAACCGAATATCCGATTATTGTAAGAATTGCAGCAATTGAAGTTAAGTTAAATTCAAGACCTGTTAAACTATAAAAGCCCATAGTAGCAATTGCATCATGAATAAGCCCTAAAATAGCACCTATGCTATATTCTAAATCAAAACGGTTCCATAAATAAATTAAAATCCCTATAAAAGCCATAATTGTTGCTATAAATCCATTTTTTATTAACTCTGAACCAACTTTTGGGCCAACATAATCAATTTTTCTAAAATCAACATTTTTATACTTTTCCAGCATCATCTGTTTAATATCGGCAACAATTTTTTGCTGATTACCTTCTTTTTCTGTAGCTCCAACATTTATTACTACATCTTGTGGTGAAGAAGAATTGTAAATTGAAACATCTTTAACATTTAAATCACTTAAATTCTCTCTAAGGTTTCCTACGCTAAAATCTTTATCACTAATTTTCGCTTCAATTATTATTCCACCAGCGAAATCAATACCTAAATTTAAACCTTTAGTAAGCAATAACAAAATAGTAGAAATAACAATAAAGGCTGAAACAAAGTAATTAATATATCTATATTTTATAAAATTAATTTTTGTAGTATCTGGGATTAAACGTAGTGGAAATAATTGCATAAAATTACTCTAATTACTTTGTTGTGAATCAAATTTATTTACTTCTGTTATATATATTCTTAATACTTCAAAGGTAATAGCAAAGAAAATTGCTAAATACAAGCTCGACCTTGCAATTGTAACACCAATACCATTAAAAATTAATGAAATTCCTAATAAAGTAATTGTAGCTAAAGCAAGTACTCTAAAGGATTTATATTTATAAATAAGTTTTCCAAGTTTTCTTGAAAGAAATGTCATTATTATTACTGTCACTATTATTGCAATAACAACTAAATACATATAATCAGTAACTGCAATAGCAGCCATTATTGAATCAAATGAAAGTACAAGATCAATAAATACTATTTGCAAGATCACCCCTTTAAAATCGCTTTTAACTTTAACAATTTTAGGATTATTAATAGTTTTCTTAAGGTCATAAAGCTCGCTAAAGCCTTTAATAGTTAAAAATCCACCTCCTAAAATCATTAAAATTGAGGATAGTGAAATAGGCTGATTAAAAATAATAAATAAAGGCTTAGTTAAGTTTTTTATATAAAATGCAATAAATAAGGTAATTATCCTACAAAACATTGCTATTGTTAAACCTATATTTCTTGCTCTTTCACGATCAATTGTATTTAAATTGTGAACTGCAACAACTATAAAAACTAGGTTATCAATACCTAAAATAATTTCTATCCCTAAAATAGTGATAAAACTTAAAAAATTTTCAATGGTAAGAATCTCCATACTAAAATATACTACCAATAATTTTATATTTAGATTATATATCTTTAACGTGAGAAATTAATTTTGTCTATTGAGTTTTATGGATATTGACACATCAAATTTACTTGAGAACTTAAACCCTAAGCAACTTGAGGCTATCACTACAATTGATGGCCCTCTTCTTGTTTTAGCAGGTGCAGGAACTGGTAAAACTAAAGTTTTAACTACACGAATTGCCAATATTATTGATAAAAGGCTAGCCTTTCCAAATCAAATTTTGGCCGTAACATTTACAAATAAAGCTGCTAATGAAATGAAACATAGAATAGCGCAATTTGTTTCTGTAGATGGCCTTTGGATTGGAACATTTCACTCAATATGCGCAAAAATCCTTAGAATTCATGCCTCAAATATTGGCTTAAATACTGATTTTAATATTATTGATGCCGACGATCAAATTAGGCTTATTAAAAATATTATGGAGCAAATCCATGTTGACCCAAAAAAACATAATCCCAAATCAATTTTATGGATAATTAATTCATGGAAAGATGCAGCTTTAAACCCTAATGAAGTTGTACTTGATAAATATAATAGCTCAAATGCAAATCATAGAATTGCAATGCAGATTTATAAGCTATATCAAAATAAGCTTTTTATTTCAAATTCAGTAGATTTTGGAGATTTACTTCTTTACGTTGTAAATCTTTTTAAAAATAATTCAGAAATTTTAGAACATTATCAAAGTAAATTCAAATATATCCATGTAGATGAATATCAAGATACAAATCTTGCCCAATATATTCTTATAAAAATGCTAGCTGAAAGAACCCAAAATATTTGTTGTGTTGGTGATGATGACCAATCAATTTATGGTTGGAGGGGCGCAGAAGTTGATAATATTCTTAAGTTTTCTGAATATTACCCGAAAGCAAAACTTATTAGACTTGAACAAAATTATAGATCTACACAAAACATTCTCGCAGCCGCTTCAGAAATTATTGCAAATAATAAAAACCGTTTAGGCAAAACTTTATGGTCTGAAGGCAATGTCGGTGAAAAAATATTTGTAGCAAATTTATGGAATGACCAAGAAGAAGCCGATTTTTGTAGTAAAATTAGTAAGCATTTAATATATAATGGTCACGAATATTCTCATGCCGCAGTTCTTGTTCGTGCAGGTTTCCAAACAAGGTCTTTCGAGGAAAGCTTTGTTCGCAACTCAATTCCATATAAAGTGATTGGTGGACTTAAATTCTATGAAAGGTTAGAAATTAAGGATGCTTTGGCTTATATTCGTGTAACCATAAATAATAATGATGATTTAGCTTTTGAGAGAATTATTAATACACCGAAAAGAAGTATTGGAAATACTACCATTTCCCAAATTCAAAATTTTGCTCTTGTAAATAATGTCAGCCTCTTTAAAGCAAGTGAAATAATGATTAAAAATCTTATTATTACTGGTAAAACAGCTAAACAACTTGGTGATTTAATAAATTATTTTAAGAAATGGCAGCAAGAATTTGCTGAAAAAGACCATCATTTAGTAGTGGAAGATATTTTAAAGGAATCCGGCTATATTGAAATGTGGAAAAAGCAAAATTCCTTAGAAGCTCAAGGTAGACTTGATAACTTAAAAGAATTATATCGAGCTTTGCAGGAATTTAATAGTATTAGCGAATTTTTAGAACATGTAAGCCTTGTTAATGATAATAATGCTGATATTACAGGAAATTATATTAGCATCATGACTTTACACGCAGCGAAAGGGTTAGAATTTGAAGTAGTATTCCTTCCAGGATGGGAAGAAGGTATTTTTCCAAGTTTAAGAGAAGGTGACACTGCAAATGATCTTGAAGAAGAGCGACGCTTAGCTTATGTTGGGCTTACAAGAGCAAAACAAAAGGTATTTATTACCTTTGTGGCTAGAAGAAGAATTTATAATTCATGGCAAGATTCTGAACCTTCAAGATTTTTACTTGAATTACCTAAGGCAATTTGCCAAAGCTTAAATTATAATTCTATTAGTAATTTTGGGCTTAACAAACCTCAATCAACTACTGAGGTAGCCTCTCCTGAAACTTCAAGTAACACTTTAAGTAACACAAATAATGTTAACAACAACACTATAAAAATTAATCAACGTGTGTCACACAGCAAATTCGGTTTTGGTAGAGTAATTGCTATAAGCGGTGATAACGTTCAGGTAGTTTTTGAAAAGAATGGCATCAAAACAATTAAGCAAGAATTTCTTAAATTTGATTAAACTTATATAAGCTTAATTTATATAATTCGATTTTAAAGCTGGTAATTATTTAAAAGCCTTTGTATAAATAGTATAAATTAAAATTATATACTATTAATATGATGCCAGTTAAGAATTGGAACGTTGATTTTGAGAGTAATATAAATGCAAAACAACAGCCTATTTACGAAAATATTGATTTATTGAATGAAATTGCAAAAAAACTAGCCTCCTTTCAACCTATTGCAAGTTTTGATAAAATTCTAACATTAAGACAAAAATTAGCAAATTTGAATGAGGATAGTTTTATTATCCAAGGTGGGGATTGCGCTGAACCTATATTAAACGACCCTACAACCTATGGTAGAAAAACAGAAGAATTTTTTAATGAAATTACTGAAATTCTTAAAGCTAAATATAAAAAAACTATAAAAATAGCCAGAATTGCTGGCCAATTTGCAAAACCTAGATCTCAAAAATACGAAACAATTAATGGCACTACCTTTGAGGTTTATAAAGGAGATTTAATTAATGGATTCGAATTTAATAAAGAAGATAGAAAACCTGACCCGTTAAGAATGATTAAAGGTTATGAACATGCCAAAAAGATTTACGATTTAAACTTAGATTTTTATACTTCTCATGAAGGGCTACTTATTCCTTATGAAGCAAGCTTAATAAGACAAAAAGATAACCATTACTACTCTTCTTCAGGAGATTTTATTTGGATTGGTAATAAAACGCGTTTTATCAATAGTTATCATATTAAATTATTTTCAAAGGTAATTAATCCAATCGGTATTAAAATTGGACCCAGCACGACAAAAGAAGAAATTGATTTTATTGTAAATAAACTAAATCCTAATAATGAAAATAATAAATTAATATTTATCAGCAGAATGGGTGTTAAGAACATTCACAAGAAGCTCCCTAGCCTTCTTAAATATACGCAAAAAATGAATTATAATATTATTTGGATATGCGACCCACTACATGGTAACACTTATAAAGATGAAAACGATATTAAAAGAAGAAGCTTCAATGATATAATTAGTGAAGTAAAACTCTTTTTTAATATTTGTTCAGATAATAATATTTTACCTTCAGGCCTTCATTTAGAAATGACCTATGAGAATGTTAGCGAATGTGTTAAGCAAAATGAACCTAATGAAGAGCCTTATTTAAGTCTTTGCGATCCAAGATTAAATAAACATCAAACGCTTGAACTTTTAAAATCTTTATAAAAAGTAATTGATTTATTTTAGCAAATTACTTAAGTTTGATCAAAATTATAAATTATAAGGAATTTTAAATGATAAAAAATTTTGGAAATAGAAGTTTCTGCATTATTAAAAACCTTGCTAATTTTACTAAAGAATTTGTTATCGATACAAGTGATTTTATTACAGGTAAAGTCTGGGGTTTTACTAAATTAGAAGCAATAAAATTTACCTCTGCCATTAAAGCAGGATGGTACGAAGATTTAAATACTACCGATTCACCTGAAATCTCTATTAACATTAATACAAAAATAACTGAAATTGAAACCACTTATAATTAATAATTTATGAGCTTAAAAGACCTTGAAGAAGCCAATTCAAGTTTAATGGAAGAATTAGTTGAGCTCATTAAAGCACAAAATAATTATCCTAAATTGCTTGAAGAATATAGGGAAATAATAAAAGATCCCACTTTTGTTTCAAAACAAAATGAATTAGAGCCTAAATCGGATTCTTACTGGTTTCAAATTAATTATAAAGATAAAATAGTAACATTTGAATTAAAACCATCGCTAATTCCAGTTATAAACTCACCTTCTATTAATGAAAGTGATAACGAGTATTTGTTGTAATAATTAGACATAAGCCCTTGCGATGCATAATACACTAACTGAATTTGCACCTGCTTCAATTAAAATCTTAGCGCATTCATTAACTGTTGAACCGGTTGTTACTACATCATCAATTAAAAGAATATTTTTACCTTTTATTTTATTAGAAATTTTTTTATTAAATACAAAAACGTCCTTAACATTTATTTGTCTTTCAGTATATTTTAAATTATTTTGGGGTACAGTATTTTTCACTCTTTTTAAAGCATGAATAACTGGCATATTTATTAAGCGAGAAACATTCCTTGCAAGCAGATTAGATTGATTATATTTACGTTTTATAATTTTCAAATAATGTAATGGCACATAAGTCAAATAATCAAAATTTTTGAATTCGTTAGAAATCGATCTCACCATATAAGTAGAAAAGAATTTACTATAAGAGGTTTTATCAGTGTACTTAAATTTATGAACTGCCTCTTTTAAGTAATCGCCATAATAAAAGATGGCGTGCAGTTTATTATAAACAGGAGACGACTCAATACATCTTGCACATTCTATTTCTTCCCCATAATCATATTTAAGAGGTACTGCACATCTTTTACACTTATTTTTACCAACAAACTCTATTTCCTTAAAACAATCGCTACAAATGGTAAGATGATCTAAAATTATTTTTTGGCAAAATAAACATTTAGGTGGAAAAATAATATCAATAGCTTTAGAAAATATCTTAAAATAGAATTTAAAACTATCTTTAATATGCAAATCTTTGATCGAAAAAGCTTTATACTTCATAGAAAACGTGCTTTAAAAAACATTCAAAGCAATGATTATGATTTTTTGATTAAAATTGCAAATGAAAATATTAAAGATAGATTAAATGATTTTGAAACAAGAGTATTTGATAACGCTTTAAATATAGGCGCTCGATATAATTACTTTCTTGATCTTATTCCCAAAAAAATTAATAAATTAATTACAACTGAGTTTGATTATATTCTAGCCAAGCAAGCAAATTTAAATTTAGTATGCGATGATGAAGCTTTGCCATTTAAAGAAAATAGCTTTGATTTAATATTTAGCGTCTTGAATGGTCATTTTATAAATGATTTACCTGGTTTTTTAAGCCAAACTAAGAAAATCCTTAAACCTAATGGGCTTTTTATATTTATAATTTTTGGTGGTAGAACATTAGAAGAATTAAGAGAGGTTTTTCTAAATTTTGAAATGAACCATAAATCTGGAGTATCTCCTCATATTATCCCTATGATTGACATAAGAGATATGGCCGCCCTTATGCAAAGAGCGAACTTTTCTAAACCAATAGTTGATAATTTTTATATTGATATTGAGTATAATAATATTGTAAAACTAATGCACGATTTGAGATTTATGGGAGAAAGTAATTGCTTACTTAAAAAAGCAAATTACACTATAAATAAAAATGATCTGCCAATTTTAAATGAAATTTATCATAATTTACACGGAATTAATGGTAAGCTAAAAACCACCTTTGAAATAATAACAGCTACCGGATTTAAGGAGTAATAATGGAAAAGAAATACTTTGTACTTGCAAGAAAATATAGGCCTTTAAGCTTTAAGGATTTAAAAGGCCAAGATACAATGGTTAAATTCTTTGAAAGTAGCTTTGCAAACAATCGTCTTGCACATTCTTATTTATTTACAGGTATTAGAGGCGTTGGAAAAACAACAACTGCTAGAATTATTGCTAAATCTTTAAATTGTATAGGTAACGAAGGTGACATTAAATCACCCACAATAGACATTTGCGGTAAATGTATTCACTGTACTCAAATAACTGAAGATAGACACCCTGATATTTTAGAAATAGATGGCGCTAGTAAAACTGGTATTGAGGATATTCAAGATATTATAGATTTCACTAGATATGCTCCAATCTCTGCAAGATATAAAGTTATTATAATCGATGAAGTGCATATGATTTCAATTAAAGCATTTAATGCTTTACTTAAAACATTAGAAGAACCACCTGCACACGTTATTTTTATTTTTGCTACAACTGAACTTAGAAAAATTCCTATTACCATTCTTTCTCGCTGTCAAAAATTTGAACTTAGAAGACTTTCTACTGAAGAAATTAAAGAACATTTATCTAATATATGCGATAGAGAAAAAATTGAATTTGAAGAAAATGCCTTAATGATGATAGCTTCTAGTAGTGAAGGTTCGGTAAGAGATTCTTTGTCTCTTCTAGATCAAGCCATTAACCATAGCTATACTGACAAACGCTATTATATTACAGAGCAAGTAGTTCAAGAACTCATTGGCAGAACTTCTAATAAATTTATGCTTGAATTTTTAAATGAAATTTTAACTGGTAATGTAGAAAAAGTTTTTGAAAAAATTAAAGAATGTGCTCTTAAAGGTGGTGAACCTGTAAGCTTAATTGAATCATTACTTGAATTAACTCACTTTATTACTCTTAGAAAAAATGATTTAAATTCTGAAAACGCAGTTTATTTAAATGAGGATGAAAAGGCATTTGCAAATAATTTAACTGAAAGACTCTCAATGCCGGTTATAACTCGACTTTGGAATATGTTACTTAAAGGATTAGAAGAAGTTCGTAATTCACCACATGAATACATGGCTTTGGAAATGGTAATGGCACGTCTCTGTTTTGTTACCCATTACCCTACCCCAATTGATTTATTAAATAATTCTGAACCCTTAACCTTAAATGGCAATAATAATATAAAATCTACAATTTCCGCTAAAAGTGAAACAGTATCAAGCGCCGTACAGAGAACTAATATTATTCAAGCTAAGAAAGAATTTTCTTCTAATCCAACCTCCTATATCGAAATACTAGATTTATTAGCTAGTCAAAAAAATTATGATTTGCTAAACAATCTTAGGTTCTACGGTAGCTTAGTCAAATTTGATACAAATTATATTGAAATTAATTTATCAAAATTTGAGGAAGCTAATCCTGATGAAAAGCTTATTATTCACTTGCAATTACGTAAGTTTTTAAAGGATCATACTGGTGTTGATTGGGAAGTAATTAAATCAGAATCATTGGGCGATAAACCCATAGATGAACAAGAACAAATTAATTTAATGCAACAAATTGAGCATGCTAAAACTAATAAAAACATTAAAAGTTTGCTTGACAATTTGTCAGGTGCCGAGATAGTTTCTGTGAGTACCGAAGAAACAATCCAATAAATTGAAGGAGATTTAAATGAGCTTTAATATTGGAAAGATAATGAAACAAGCGCAAGAAATGCAAAAAAACATGGCGCAAATGAAAGATAAGCTAGAGCAAACCATTTATGAAGGTACTTCTGGCGGTGGAATGGCTAAAGTTACTATAAATGGTAATGGAATCATTAAATCAGTTAAACTTGATAAAAGTATTATAAATCCTGAAGATCCTGAAATGTTAGAAGATTTAGTAATGGCAGCTTTTAATGACGCTAAAAAGAAAGCTGATTCAGAAGCTGAGGGAATGTTGTCAGGCGCAATGGGTGGAATGCCTCTCCCTCCTGGAATGAAATTTCCGTTCTAGTTGAACTTTTTAACAAAGATTTTAATAATAAATATTAGTGATTTAAATCTGCAATGATTTGTTGATCGATGTTTTTTAATTTATTTTCTTCTTTAATTCTATTGTTTTCTAAAATTTCAATCTCATTAGGTTTTAATTCAAGCCGTGGAATAATATTTAAAGAAAAGCATCGATCAAATAAATTCCGACCGTTAATTGGAATACAAAATGCTGCCGTTAATAAAGACAATATTACAATTAACCCTCCTGCTATGGCAATAAAGATAATATAATCATCAACATTGATCTCATCATCTGGAACGATATCGCTCATAGAATTTCATTTTAAGTATTAGTTACCAATAATTAATACCTTAACCTTGAATTAATTTCAATTAATATTTTTTAATTCTTTACAGAATTTAATTTTTAGTGACATTTTTAACTTTATTATATAAATTTTAGAACTAATCTAAAAATTTAATTAACTTAAATTATTATATTAGCCATGAAAATTAATATTATTCCTAAAAATCACGAGATAAACAAACGTGATGACACAATTTTACAAACTATTAAATCAGGTAATTTTCAAGAACTTAAGTTATTAATTACATTTAAAAACTTAACGCTTTCGTACGATGAAATAAATATATTACATCTTGCCACTGAGTATAAAAAGTTTGAAGCAGTCAAACACATAATTGAGAGTAAAATTGTAGATATAAATTGTAAAACTTCTAAAGGAGTAACACCTTTACATCTTGCAGTAAAAAGTAGGGAAATACATATAGTAGAATTTTTATTAGAAAATGGAGCAAACCCAAATTTAAAAGATGATTTAGAATCAACTCCACTTCATTGTGCAGCTTTACAACCTTCAACAGAAATAGCTAAGTTATTATTAGACCATGGGGCTGACATTAATATTCAAGGTGGTAAGAAAAGAAATATTTTAGGAGATTATGTTTCAGCAAATCAAACACCGCTATATATTGCGGTAAATGCAGATAATAAAATAATGGCAAAGTTCTTTTTAAAGTATAAGCCTAATTTAGAACTTAGAAACTCAGATGAATTCACACCATTAGAAAGAGCAGTGCAAAGAAAAAATTTTCCAATAGTAAAACTTTTAATAGAACATTTAACAATTATAAAAGATCAAAACAGTTTTGAAGATGATCCCCATGAATCTCTCCTTCATAAAGTTGCCAAAATACATTATTCAGATATTAAACTAATAGAATTACTTATTGAAAATGGAGTTCACCCATTATCGCCTAATTCCAGTGGTAATTTGCCTATTCATTATGGCTTTTACTATGAAGCTCATGATTTCATACAAAATTTAATTGAATATGGCAAAAATAATAAACGTAATGTTGGTATTAATATACAAGATAGCATAGGAGAAACTCCTCTTAGTCTTGCTATTGAAAAAAAACTTTCTATTCCTTTTATAAAATTTTTATTAGAAAATAATGCTGATCCAAATATTGGCAATATGGAAAATATTTTTCCAATACACAAAGCTGTTAAAAATAATTTAATTGATAGTTGTATTTTATTACTAAGATACAAAGCTAATATTAATATTAACGGTTATAATTATTGCCAACAAAATAGCGATATACCTTTAAATGCTAAAATCACCCCTCTTCACCTTTTATTACTAAAAAAGCCAAAAAATAGGCTTAAAATGCTAAAAATCTTACTAGTCGCTAGAACAGATTTGAACGCTCAAGATTTAAATGGAAGCACTCCATTACACTACGCTATAAAGAAAAATAATATAAAGGCAGTTGAACTATTACTTACCAATAACCCTGACTTAGAAATTAAAGATAATAAAAATGATTCACCTTTGAAGCTTTCATTCAAATTAAGCGAAAAATATGGAGATAATATTTTTTCCTTAATATGCGCATATAAAATATTTCATAATAATAAAAATGAATATTTACCAGAGTTTTTTATAAATGCTGCACAAAATATTGAAAGTAACCTATTATTTACAAAAAATGATATAATTAAGTTACATAATATTTATGATAAGTGGTTAGAAGCAACAAAACCATTTATGGAAATTTTAAATAGATTAGACTTAAAAACTGATAGATTTGAAATTGCGGCAGATATTGATTCACACGAACAATTGAGTGAGCGTTTAATTTTTGCAAACTTACCGCGGCAAGAGATCCGTGAAACCTTTAAAATATATATTCAATCTAAAAATATTACGGTAAGTGATAAAAATTTTTATGATATTATTAGACAATTTAGTTCTGAATATCGCTTAAGAAAAAAGGATATTTTATTAGCTATATTACCAAAAACTTATATAGATATAATTGAAATAGATTCAGGCGAATTCATAGAAGATGATTTTACGATAATTACTCATAAACCTACTAAAGATATTAATAAAGATCCGAGAGAATTTACAAAAACATTATTTTATCAGTTTATAAAAGATACTAATTATAAAATTAACCCTGAAAATCTTATAGAACTACTAAATAAATTTGCTGAAGTAAGCGAATTGCAAGTAAAAGATGTATTAAAGTCCATTTTACCTGAGATTGAGCTGTTTAAAGTTTTAAATAATCCACAAGAAGATATAATTAAAGCTTTTCGGTATAAAAATGAACTAAACTCAATTAGTACAAGTAAAAATTATTTTGTAACATTAGAAAAATAATTTTTATAAATTTAAATAAGTTATATAATTTTTTATAGAATTATTTGAATAAAAATATTATAGAATTTATATATGATTTCGTTTCGGAGTAATTTTTGAATAACGACCTTGAAAAGTTAATAAATTTATTTTCAAAACTGCCTGGGCTAGGACCACGTTCAGCCAGGAGAATTGTATTACATTTAATAAAGCATAAAAATAAGCTTCTTACCCCCCTTATTTCTACTATGGATGAAGTATTAAATAATATTCAAAATTGTAGAGTTTGTAATAACCTTGATATTTCTAACCCTTGTAACGTGTGCCTTGACAATAGACGTACTCATACACAAATTTGTGTAGTGGAAGAAATTGGGGATCTTTGGGCTATTGAAAAAGGAGGTTTTTTTGATGGCACATATCATGTTTTAGGTGGCACTTTATCTGCAATTGATGGTATTGGACCAGATCAACTTGCCATAGATTCTTTAATAAGAAGAATTGAAAATGAAGGAATAGAAGAAGTCATTTTAGCGAATAATGCAACGGTTGAAGGTAAAACTACTGCGCATTATATTACCGAACGAATAAAAGGATTTAATATTAAAATTTCACGCTTAGCTTATGGAATTCCAGTTGGCGGTGAAATTGATTACCTTGACGAGCTTACTTTATCTGCGGCCATTTCCTCTAGACAAACTGTATGTAGTGATTAACAATGAAACTAGCGTTATTTAATTCTTTTGATTATTTTATTATTATTTTAGTAACCTTATCAGTACTTCTTGGCATTGTTAAAGGTTTCCTTCAAACTTTTTTATCTCTTTTAAGGCTTACACTTTCAATAGTTACAGCTACATATTTTTCTTACCTAGCATTACCCATTGTGCAACGTCATGTGACAAATAAAGATATCGCGGAATACGCAGCTTTTATAAGTACCTTTTTAGCTACTTTCATAATATTATCAATAATTAAATTTTATATAATACGTCTGCTTAATTTTATTAACAAAGGTGCAGTAGATAGAACCTTCGGTGGTTGGTTTGGATTGGTTAGAGGTGTTGTTTTAAGTTCATTCTTATATATTTCAATAATTAGCTTTACAGAAGCCTTACAAATTAAAAATCATGCTTGGCCTTATCAATTCAGCATTAACAATGAACGCTTACCAAAATGGATATTAGGTAGCCAATTAAATAGCCATTTATTTGAAACCTCAAAAAATATAATTGCTGTTTTACCAGAAAACTGGTGGAAGAAAATAGAAGGTTTTTTAATTACCAATCAAGCTCCTGTTAAAGAAACTCACAATGATTTTCAAAATAAACTTCTTGAATCAATATCCCAAATCGGCGAACAGGATAAAATAAAATCTTTAATGGACAGAATTAATAGCGCAAGTCCTGCAGAAAAAGAAATGTTAATGGATGAATTAAGAGAATTTTTTAGTAATGAAGATGTAAATAAAAAACTTTCATATACTAAATACAAGGAAATCCTACGTTTACTAGATAATATAGAACATCCAAAATCTGATTAAAAAATAGGAATATAATGAAACTTAAAAATAAAGTTGCTCTTATAACTGGTGGCACATCCGGAATTGGTAAAAGCGTTGCTATTGAATTTGCTAAAGAAGGTGCAGAAATTATTTTACTTGGTAAATCTATAAAAAAACTTGAAGAAATAGATGATGAAATAAGAAAATATAATTCTAATGGCGCAATTTTGGTTAAAGGAAATGTAAAGGATTTTAAAGCTTTCCCAAGCCTTGCTGAAAATATATTCAACCGCTTTAAAAGGTTAGATATTTTAGTTAGTAATGCAGGTATATTAGGTGAATTAATGCCATTGCAACAAATGTCAGAAGAAATTTTTAATGATGTTATGCAAACAAATTTTACTGCTAATTTTTATTTAATAAAATATCTTTATCCTTTAGTTAAATTATCTTCAAACGGCAAAATGATTTTTACAACTTGTGAACACGCTGTTACTAACGAAGCCTTCTATTCGATTTATGGAGCTAGCAAAGCTGCATTAAATGCAATGATTACAAGTTTTAGTAAGGAAATTGGGAATCCCAATGTTAAACTTCATTTAATTGACCCCGGCATTGTTGACACAAAACTTCGTCATAAAGCCATGCCTGGCGAAAATAAAGAATTACTTCTAAAACCTGAAAATATAGCAAGCAAATTTGTTGAACTTGCTTGCGAAGAAGTAGTTGAAGAACTAGATTATTAAATATAATAATCTAGTTCTTCAACACTTAATGTTTCATTAGCTTGAGTAAATTCTGATTCAGCTAAAGCTTCTTTAATTTCACTACTATCATTCCAGAAATTATCTTCTGTTAATTGAGTAATCTTATTAGCAACCAATTCCCTTTCATCTTCAGAAATATTTAACTTATCACTTTCTAATAATATTTTAATATTTTCGATCGTTCTATTTTCAACATGTATAAAATCTTTCCTATGTTCAGAAAAATAATTAGCGTATTGTCTGCCCAAATCAATGTCAGCGATAGCATTTTGAATAGGCGTTACACCTTCATTATTAGCTTTGTACTTAATACCTTTTTCAAGAAGCCAATTTATGGTTTGTTTACTGTTATTATTATAAACCATTGCATCAAATAAAAGATTATTGCCTTTTTCATTACAAACATTTATATCAAATTTATATATTTCATAAAGTTTACTTAAATGTTCTATTGGATAATCGGAATGATTTACCGTATTAAAAATTGTTTTTGGTAAAAGCTTAGCTCTATAACTATATAACACGTCAATTATTTCAGAATAATCTTCATTCCAAAATCCAAGCGCTTTAGCTATTCCGAACTCATTTTCTTCATCTAATATTGCACCATTATCCAGTAAAACTTTAATTCTGTTAATATGACCATTTTTCGATCCACGGCTTATTTCTTCTAATAAAAGTGTGTTTGTCCAATCATATTTTTTAAAATTTATATCTGCTCCGTTTTCAATTAACACCTTTACAGTTTCAGGAAAATTAGAGTTAAACTCGTTACAAGCATAATGAAGTGGAGTTATATAATTATTATTTAATGAATTTGAGTCGAAACCTAAACTTAATAAAAACTTTATATTTTCAATATTTCCGTTTATCGAAGCAAAATGTAAAGCATTTGCACCATTTTCACTTACAACAAATATATCGCTACCTTTTTCTATTAAAAAATCTAAATCCTTTTTATCTCCATATTGACTTACGATATGAAACAAAGTTTTACCTTGAAACTGCAAAACATCATTTACATTAAATGAATTATTTTCTAGTAATTCTCTTATTTTTTGGCTTAATGTGTGGTTATATACCGACTGCATTATTTCTTCATATAATTTTAAATTATAATTTTCCATGTTACCTCAAGAAACGTAATTAAATATAATAATCGATAGATGCACCTTCACTAATCTCTTCATGATTTAAATCATCATAACTTGAAGCAATTACTTCATCATTCTCAACTTGGTCATTTAAGAGTAATAAATCGCTTAATTTTTGCTGCGCGTTTTCTCTTTCAGCTAAAGATATACTTATACTTTCATCGCTTAAAATAGCTTTAATTGTTTCAATAATTTCATTTTCACGAATTTGATAGAAATCAGTACTTAAATCATTCTTTGCTTTTTCTCTTAAAAGCTGAATAAAATCAATTCCATGTTGTAATGGGGTAGCATTATCGAATCGTGCTTCTAAATTAGCTCCATTTTTTATTAGCCATAAAGCATTATCTTTATAACCATTATTTATTGCATGATGTAGTAAAGAATAACCATTACTATGTGCAGTATTTACATCAAAATTATATAAATCGAATAATTTATCTAAAGTCGTTGTTGAAGTAGTAACCGCATATAAAAGCTCATTCTCATTTATTTCAACATTATATTTATGCATTAAATCAATTAATGATTCATCATTTAATTGTACAATTCGTGAAAATACACTTGTACCATTTTCATCAATAGCATTAACATCAGCACCATTTTCAAGTAGTAATTTAAGCCTTTTATTTAATGAATTATCAATAAAATGTGCTTCCCATAATAAAGGTGTTTCACCAAAATTATTTTTTGATTCAATATTTGCACCGTGCTCTAATAATATTTTTATAGCATTTTCTTGAGCTTTATCAGCTGCATAGAATATGGGTGTTAAACCTAAAGCATCTTTAAATTCAGAATTAAAGTTATATGACAGTAAATATTCTATATTTTCAATGTTTCCTTCTCTTGCTGCCCAATGTAGTGGCGAGCTTCCATTCCAAGCTTCTGCCAAAAAATTTATTCCCTTTCTATCAAATAACCACTCTAATGTTTCTTTATTACCGTAAGCTGCAATTAATATAAAAGGAGTAATTTCTGTAATTCCAATTTTTATATTTACATCCATCCCTTCATTTATAAGATTTTTTATTACCTCATTTACATTGCCTTCATTTATTGCTTGCTGAATAATTGATTTATAATCAATAGAATTTTGGTTTACTGACATTATTTACTCCCACTGTTTTAAGCATTTATATTTAATATGGAATAATAATTTAAAGTTAATGTAAATCTTTTTTTTATTTTAGTATAATTATAAGAATTTACGTTAATAACTTCTTACTTGAATTATTTTTAACTATAAGTTAATGTTTAAAAAACAATATTAGGAATCATATGTTTTCTGAAGAAAGAATTATTTACGTAAATTCAAAAGCAGTTTCATGCGAAGGTGAAAACCCAAAAATAGGTCATCCTAAAATTTACATGAATATGGGTGAAGCCATTGAAGCTACTTGCCCCTATTGTAGTATGAAATTTATTCTTGAAAATCATAATAACGAAAAGAATCACTCATGAGTAGTAACATTCAAGTATACAGATTTAGAATTCGTTATATATTTTACTTCATAAGCATATTTCTTTTACTGCTCAGCCAAACCCTTTGGGTAACTGATTTAAAGAAAATTTTACCAAGTATTTTAAGTATTTTAATATTTCAAATAAGTTTATTTTTTCCAAGAGCAATACCTAGTTTATATTTACTTATATATGGGCTGGTTGAAGATGCAATTTATGGTAATTTATTAGGAACTTCTAGTATTACTTATCTTATTATTATGCATTTAGTTATTCATCATAAACGTAGATTTTTTACCTTTAATTTTCTATTCACTTGGTTAGGTTTTGCTATTTGCATTTTAATAACTACCTTGTTCAATTTATTAATATTCTTAGGTGTTCAGAAAAAAGCTGTTAATTTGGAAGCAATAACAATTTCACAATTCGCTACTCTTTTTATTTTCCCAATGTTTTTCTATATCTTCGACAAAATCATTCATTCTGAAAATCGCTAATTATTATTTTTATGGCTGATGAAAATAAACATTATCTTGGTCATCGTAAAAGAGTTAGAGAAAGGCTAATGAATTCAAGACCTGGAACAATTCCTGATTATGAATTACTTGAAATGATTTTATTTCTTTCAAAACCTAGAGGGGATGTTAAGCCACTAGCAAAAGAACTCATTAAAATTTTTGGCAGCATTACGAGAGTTTTGTGTGCCACACCAAATCAACTTATGACTATAAAGGGAATTGGAGAAAGTACTATTGCTTCTCTTAAATTAATGCATGAAGTTGCTGCCAGAATGCAAAAAGAAGAAATTATAACTAAACCGATCATTGAATCATGGAGCGCTCTTTTAGAATATGCACGTTTAACCATGGGACATATTTCAACTGAACAATTTCGTGTTCTTTATTTAAATAAAAAAAATATGGTAATAACTGATGAATTACAGGAAACTGGAACTGTGGATCACACCCCTGTTTACCCTAGAGAATTAATTAAAAGAGCTGTTACATTAGACGCGACGGCAATGATTTTAATTCATAATCATCCAAGCGGTAACTGCAAACCTTCAAAAACTGATATTATAATGACTGAGGAAATTAATAAACTTTGCAGTTCTCTTGGGATAAAACTTTACGATCATTTAATAGTTTCAAATAATTATCATTTTAGCTTTAAAAATAGTGGAATAATTTAAAATTAATCCACTATTTTAATTACAAAACTTAGGAAGCTTTAGTCATACCTGGGTTTAAAATCTTCGCTATAGTTTTTTCTATTTTCTGAATTTGTACATTTAATGTATTATTTAAAATCGGATGCTTATTTTTACCCGTTTTTAAGGTATCTTGCACTGAAGTAAGTGCTTTATTCAATTCAGCTTGCTCTTGTTTATTTAAACTTGTTTTAACAGTTCCAAATCCCTCGCATAATTTACTTACACTTTTAATAAATTCACTAAACTTAATTTTTCCACTTTTATATTGCTCTACTTTTTCACTTAAAGTTGCAACTAATGATGGTTTTAAAGTATTTTGACTATTTCCGTTTTTACCTACAGGTTTATAGGAATTAAGAGTAGACGTGTTAGAGGCTACATTATTACTTTTTTTAGCAGAAGATTGATCGGCGTTTTCTAAAGTAACATCTATAGCAGTGTATGCTTTAAAAGTTTCTTCTAATTGCTCAGCTAAAAGTTCTATTTCTTTTGTTCCGTTACTTAATGTATTTTTAAGCTCTTTAAAATTCATTTCGTCAATATCTATAGCATCATCAAAATGTTGTTTTGAAATTTTTTCTAAGGCTTCTGCTTCTTTTACATAAACTGCTAACTCTTTCGCATTTTTAACTTTTAAGTAACCATTATTTATAAACTTATTTCCGAGTGTAAAACCTGCGGCCCCTAAACCAATACTACCTACGGCTGCAGCAATTGCAAAAGGACTTAATCCAAAGGTCATGAAAGCAACTGCTGGGCCTGTAAGACCAGCTAATAATAAGGAAGTTGCATTTGCTGAAATTAAAGCACTTAAGGCTTCATTTTTTGCAAGAATCTTTCCAATGTTTCTATCCTGTTCTGAAGTTTTTATATTAATAAGAGTATTAATAAAATCTTTACTTTTTAAAAATTTATCTAAATCTTTCAATGCATCGTTTACAGCCTGTTGCACTAAATTATCATCTTTAAAGTAATTCCATGGCCCAGACTTTAAAGTATCTTTAATATTATTTGTAATAACGCCCTTAATTTGTTTCACAATTTTGTTATAATTTTCTAAATCAGTTATATTTCCTTTAGTGTCAATGCAATTAGCTAAATTCATAAATTCATCAGCTAATTCATCAGTTGAATTTTGTAAGGCAGAATTAAAGGTATTTAATTTTAAGAACTGATCTAAATATTTATATTTCATAATAGAGTGTGAAGGAAAATATTTTTCTTTTAATTTATTAAGTACCTTCAATTTATCCATATCATAAGAAACATGTTCAAGAGCTGCACCAAATGCATTTGAAGAAACAGTTATTAAACATTGCGCATGTAAACTTTTAAGTGTAATCGCAAACTTTCTTAAAAGTTCTTTTTCACCAGTTCCTGTTTTTGAAGCGTTTTCTAAAGCAACCTTTAAAATTTTAAATTCATTTTCTACGTTTCTCTCAAAGCTTTTCAATGATACGTGAGCATTCTTGTTAAATTGTAAGAAACTATTAGCATCGGTACTTTTCTTCATCATTTTAGTTACCATCATTAACGTTTAACTTGCACCTCTAATTTAATTGTAAATGAATTTAGCTTAAATAAAAATTAATTTTTTAACTAATTTTTTATTTTATTATTACTTACTGATCTTTATGGCAAAAAATTTATAACTTAATTAATTACTTTAAGTTTACAATTTTATATTCTGAAAAATAGTGCTTTATCTTATATATTAAAATTAACTTACTTATTTTAAGTAAATAATTTAAAAGTTTATTATAAGTGATTGAGATAATGTCACTTAATAGCTGATATAAATTTAAATATAAAACTTTATACTAATTTTTAGTAACTATTTTTACATTTAATTATAAAATCTATTTATATATTTTTATTTTCGCATTGACCCTTAATTAATTCTTGACAGGTAGCGAAAAAAACCTTAAATTTCCAACGGTTTAATTATATTATTTATATTTATAAATGTCTGGTAATTTTAGCATCCCTCAATTTTCGAATTCAGCACTTATTTTCAAATCTGGTGACGTGTTTTTTGGCAATGGAATTGGTGAAAAAGGTACAAAAATAGGCGAAATTTGCTTTAATACCGGGCTTACAGGTTATCAAGAAACTTTAAGCGACCCCTCTTATTCTGAACAAATAATCACTTTTACCTTTCCTCATATTGGTAACGTTGGATGCAATAAATTTGATAATGATGGTTTAAAAATTGTAGCTAAAGGTTTGATTTTACGCAATAAAATTACCGATCCTTCTAATTTTAGATCAGAAGAACATTTTGAAAACTGGCTTAAAAATAATAATATTACTGGGATATATGGTATAGATACCAGAAATCTTACTAAAAAAATACGTAAAGAAGGTTCGCAAATGGTGGCTATTGTTTATAGCGATAACCTAACTCAAGAACTATTAAACACCTCACTTTATGAACTTAAGGCTACTCCTGAAATGGATGGTAAAGAGCTTGCAAAGCCTGTTTCAACTAAAGAAACTTTTGAATGGAAAGATGGTCTTTACGAAGATGAAAAAATTAATAATGTGCAATTTGATTACACAATTGTCGTAATTGACTATGGCGTTAAGTTAAATATTCTACGCTGTTTAAAATCATTTGGTGTAAAATTAATAGTAGTTCCTGCTGACAGCACATTTGAAGAAATTAAAAAATATAACCCAGATGGTATATTACTTTCAAATGGGCCTGGTGATCCGGCCGAAACATTCAAATATACTGGCGACACAATAAAAGCTTTAATCGAAAACAACCTTCCTATTTTTGGAATTTGTTTGGGCCATCAACTTTTAGGTTTAGCGTTAGGTAGTAAAACATATCATATGAAACAAGGTCATAGAGGAGCAAATCATCCTGTTTTAAACCTTGAAAGCGGAAAAGTTGAAATAAGTAGCCAAAACCATGGTTTTGCAATTGATGAAGACACTTTATCATCTGATGTACTCATTACACATAAATCTCTTTTTGATGGTTCTATTGAAGGAATAAAGCTTAAAAACAAGCCTATATTTTCAGTTCAATATCATCCTGAAGCTTCTCCGGGACCACATGACAGTTACTATTTATTTACACAATTTTTTGAAATGATAAGTTTAAATAAAAAGCTATAAATTAAGGACATTATGCCAAAACGCACTGATATAAAATCTATTTTAGTTATTGGCGCTGGACCTATAGTAATTGGTCAGGCCTGCGAATTCGATTATTCCGGTACTCAAGCATGTAAGGCTTTAAGAGATGAAGGATATAGAATTATACTTATTAATTCAAATCCAGCAACTATCATGACGGATCCAAACGTTGCAGATGCCACTTACATTGAGCCAATTACCCCTGAATATGTTGAAAAAATTATTATTAAAGAAAAACCGGATGCTATTCTTCCCACCGTAGGTGGACAAACCGCTCTAAACTGCGCGCTAAAACTTTACTATAATGGTATTTTAGACAAATATAATATTAAATTAATCGGTGCTTCTCCAAAAGCAATTGAAAAAGCGGAAAACCGTCAGTTATTTAAAGAAGCAATGAGTAAAATTGGGCTTGAATGTCCAAAAAACATCGTAGTTCATTCACTTGAAGAAGCTTTAAAAGCAATTGATTACGTTGGGCTTCCTGCAATTATACGTCCTTCTTTTACACTAGGTGGTTCAGGTGGCGGTATTGCCAGAACTCTTGAAGAATATAAAGAAATAGTTGCATCAGGTCTTGCAGCATCTGCAAATACTGAAGTACAAATCGATGAATCCATAATGGGATGGAAAGAATTCGAAATGGAAGTTGTAAGAGATAAGGAAGACAATAGTATTATCGTCTGCTCAATTGAAAACATTGATCCAATGGGTGTTCATACAGGTGATAGTATAACCGTTGCCCCTGCTCTTACTTTAACTGATAAAGAATATCAAAAAATGCGTAATGCATCTATTGCAGTCTTAAGAGAAATTGGTGTAGACACCGGTGGCTCAAACGTGCAATTTGCTGTAAACCCAAAAGATGGAAGAATGCTTGTTATTGAAATGAATCCAAGAGTTTCACGTTCTTCTGCACTTGCTTCAAAAGCAACTGGTTTTCCTATTGCTAAAGTAGCAGCAAAACTGGCTATAGGTTACACATTAAATGAAATTATGAACGATTGTACAGGTAATACCCCTGCATCCTTTGAACCTGTAATTGATTATATAGTTACTAAAATCCCACGTTTTACATTTGAAAAATTTTCTGAAACAAAAAAAGAACTTTCAAGTTCAATGAAATCTGTTGGTGAAGCTATGGCAATTGGCAGGAGCTTTGCAGAATCATTACAAAAAGCGTTTAGATCACTTGAATATGGTTACAATGGTTTAAAATCGATTGAACCGAGTTTAAATAAAGATGTTATTCGTGAGAAGTTAAAACTACTTACACCTGAAAGATTACTATTAATTGCAGATGCATTAAGAAGTGGTATTTCCTCAAAAGAAATTCATGAAATAACTGAATACGATCCATGGTTTATCGGTCAAATTGAACAAATTGTAAAAATTGAAAAAGAAGTTCAAGCAAAAGGATTACCAACTGACGAGTACGAATTTAATGAAATTAAAAAGATGGGTTTTTCTGATTCGCGTTTAGCAGAACTTACTAATAAATCTGAAATTGAAGTTAGAAAACACAGAATTAACTTAGGTATAAAACCTGTTTTCAAAAGAATTGATACATGTGCAGCAGAATTTGAAGCAAAAACTTCTTATATGTATTCATGTTATGAAGGTAATGGAATCTCCAAAAATGATTGCGAATCAACTCCAACTAACCGTAAGAAAATTGTAATTTTAGGTAGCGGACCAAACCGCATTGGACAAGGTGTCGAGTTTGATTATGCATGCGTTCATGCCGCTTATTCTTTAAGAGATGCTGGCTTTGAAACTATTATGATTAATTGTAACCCTGAAACTGTTTCAACGGATTATGATACTTCAGATAGATTATATTTTGAACCTTTAACTTCAGAAAATGTATTAGATATCCTTGATAAAGAAAATGAAGCTGGAGAATTAATTGGAGTTAATCTTCAATTTGGTGGCCAAACCCCGCTTAAGCTTGCTAAAACTTTAGAAAATTACAATATTCCAATTATTGGCACCTCGCCGCATTCAATTGATTTAGCAGAGGACCGTAAAAGGTTCCAAGAATTACTAAATAAATTAAGTATCAAGCAACCAACTAATTTTACATGTGATAGTGAAGAAGAGCTTCTAAAAAGAACAGCAGAAATAGGTTTTCCAGTAGTTGTAAGACCATCTTATGTTCTTGGTGGCCGCGCTATGCAGGTTGTCGAAAATAAAATAGAGTTAGAAGATTATTTAAATCAATATAGAGAAATATTTGAAACCGGGCCATTACTTGTTGATGAATTCTTAACTGATGCAATTGAAGTTGACGTTGATGCTATTTGTGATGGTAAAGATGTTTATATCGGCGGTATAATGGAACATATTGAAGAAGCTGGAATTCATTCAGGCGATTCAGCGTGCGTTATTCCTCCTCATACATTAAGTCAAAATTTGATTGACCAAATTATTGAACAATCAACTAAACTTGCTTTAGAACTTAAAGTAAAAGGTTTAATGAACGTTCAATTTGCAATAAAAGATGACGTCATTTATGTTTTAGAAGTTAATCCAAGAGCAAGTAGAACAATTCCATTTATTGCTAAAGCTACTGGCGTTCCTGTAGCAAAAATTGCTTCATTAATTATGAGTGGTAAAACATTAAAAGAATTAGGAATTACCGATATTACATATAAAATGCCAGGACAATATACTGCTGTTAAAGCTCCTGTCTTCCCTTTCGCACGATTTTCAGATGTAAATGTTATATTAGGCCCTGAAATGAAATCAACTGGTGAATCAATGGGCATTGATGAAAGTTTCCCTAGCGCTTTCGCTAAAGCTCAAAATGCTGCTGGCGATGACATTCCGTTAGAAGGAAATATTTTTATATCAGTAAAAGATTCAGATAAACCTATAGCCGCTGAATTCGCTAAGACTTTAAGGGAACTTGGGTTTAAAATATATGCAACTACTGGCACGTCAAAATATTTTACTGAAAAAGGAATTAATAATATTTTAGTGAATAAAGTCCCTGAAGGTAGCCCACATATTGTTGAAATGATTGATAAAAAAGAAGTATGTTTAGTAATTAATACAGCTCAAGGTAAGAAAACTCTTGCAGATAGTTATTCAATTAGAAGAACTGCTTTAATGAGGAAAATTCCTCATTGCGTTACAATAACAGGCGCTAAAGCTCTTGTTGAAGCTATTAAATATTTAAAACTTGAGAGAAATAACCTTGGAGTCAAATCAATCCAGGAATATATAAAATTTAACTAATTATAAATATTGATTAATTTACTTGATATCAATTAATATTTATGTATAATTTGTTAAAATTTTATATGGTAGGTAGTTATGTCATTAAGTAAATCTGACGCTTTAATAAAGGCAGTTAGTGAAAACAATATTAAAGAAGCACAAGCTTTAATTGTTGATGAAGCTAATATATATAGTACTGATAACCTTGGTGACTCAACTTTACTTATAGCTCTTAGAAATAAAAACGTCGAACTGGTTTCTATCCTTTTAGCCGCTCATATGTTAAAGGAAAAAATTTTAGATATAAAATATAAAAGTGACTGGGAAAAAGTTTACACTAATTTTAACTTAAATAATCGTTATATAAAAGTTGAATCTTTTGATAAATATAAAGAAATAAAAGAAAAAATTGACGATTATAAAGATCTTTCTGTTCCTCCATCAAAATTAAATATTCAATATACATTAGAGAAAAACCTTCAGGAAAACTTTTTAATTTCTGTTGATGATTATCTAAAATTTATTAAGGTTAATCATGGAATTAAAAAGTTTGATAGTTTAGTAAACGATCAAGCTGCCGATTTAATTAGGTTACAAATATGCAAAAATAATCCTAATACTTCTAGTATAAGCTCAGCAAAAGGCCCTTCCAACACTAAAAAGGGTAATACTGCTACTGTCATTTTTACAAGTATTATCACATTATTAGGTTTATATTTAGCTGTAAGATATTCCAATGCTGCTTTTTCTTTTCCATCCTGCGTTAAGAAAAGATTTATTAATCATAGTGGTAACTTAAAGTTTACATGTGGACTTAGGTCATACTTTGATGAAATGAAAAAAACTTCTTTTCTGGTAAAGAAAATATAATATTGAAATAAGAGCTTTTTTTAGTTAATATCACTGAATTAAATAAGATTATAGTAATCATTAATGCACTAAATGGTTGCTGACATATTAATTTACGCTTACCTTTTTCTCAAATTTTATATTTTCTTGTTTATTTTCTCTATAAAATTTAGTAAAACAATAAGCTGATTGATTATATTATGAGGTTTTTACTATGGATAAATTTCCAATTACAGTTGAAGGGTTTCAAATGATGAACGATGAGCTTAAAGCTCTTAAGTCAGTTGAAAGACCTGCAGTAATTCAAGCAATAGCAGAAGCTCGCGCCCTTGGAGATTTGTCGGAAAATGCGGAATATCATGCTGCTCGCGAAAAACAAAGCTTTATTGAAGGTAGGATTCTTGAGCTAGAAGATAAAATTGCACGCGCTGAAGTTATCGACGTTAAGAAACTTTCTGGTGATAAAATAAAATTTGGTGCTACGGTTACTTTAATTGATGAAGAAACAGAAGAGGAAAAGCAATACAAAATTGTAGGAGAATATGAAGCAAACCTCACAGAAAATAAACTTTCTCTTGCTTCTCCACTTGCTCGTGCATTAATTGGTAAAACAGTAGGTGATTCTATTGAGCTTAACACACCAAATGGAATAAGAGATTATGAAATTTTAGAAGTTAAATTTCTTTAATATTTGTAAAGCTCTTGATTGACCTTTAACTATTTTTAAATTATATTCATATCTAAATATTTATGGAGCATTTATGTCAAATAATAAAGATTATAGCTTAAATTTTGATTTTAATTTAGCTAAAAAAGAGCTTACTGTTGAAGTAATGGATAATGTTAACCACGAAATAGGAAGAATTACATTAAATAATACTCATGTTGAAAATGCAGTTGATGGTAATGAACTTGTTAAAGCTTCAAATTCTCCGAGTTTATTCCTATTCAAACTTTTAAGCCTTAATCATGAAAATGTTTCTTTAAAAAATGAAGATGGTACTGAATTAACTCTTAGAATGGATATTGATAAAAATTTACCAGTCCATTTATTAGAAGATATTAATAATTTTAGTAAAGTATTCCAAAACCCTACTTTTTTAAATGAATATTTCAAAAACCCACATGAAAGTTTTTCTTTCAATGCAAATATTAAACTTGAAGGAAATTACCAAAATAATACTAATGAACTTTCTGAAAATGACAATTTAAACTCTACACTTACTGAGTTAAATTTAGATCATTCAACAGGCTCACCTGCGTAAATGTTATAAGGGCTAAATCCCAATTTAGCCCTAAAATCTTTTTCTAAAATAAAAAAATTACATTATTTAAATTAAATTGTACAAAAGTTATAAGTAATATATAATCAATTTATTATATAAATTAACAATTTAACAAAACTTACAAATATGAAACCAAAAGGTACTGTTGGAATTATTGGAGCTGGTGACATAGGTCTAAACGTTGCTGAGATAATGGCACTCAAAGGACATGATGTAATTATATATAACCGTTACCATGAAGTTGATGGTAAACCTAGCCCCTACTGGCTTTCTAAAATGGGTAAAATAATGGATATGAACGATTCATTACAATTACCAGGATCAGGTATGGTTACATTAACTTATAATCCTGAAGTTTTAAATGGGGTGAGTTATATTGTAATTACTGCCGGTGCAAAAAGAAGCAGTACAGAAGAAACTCGAGAAGAGCTTGCCGGTAAAAATGCTAAAATCCTTGAAGGATTTAAAGATATAATAATTAATAACCCTGAAGCATTAGTTTTAATTGTTACAAATCCTGTAGATTTTTTAACTACTTACCTAATAAAATCTGTTGCTTCACATTCAAATCGTCCTATTGAAAAAGTTGCAAAAAAAATTGTTGGCGTTTCATACGTTGATACAATGCGTTTAAAAAATGCTGTAAAAGAATTTTTAGAAGTTCATTACCCAAAACTTACTAATCCAATAATTGAAGGAATAGCGCTTGGTGAACATGGACCTGCAATGGTACCAATTATAAGTGAAGTAACGGTAAACGCAAAACCAATCACTGAATTCGCAAGTGAAGAACAAATTGAAAATATTCGTCAGCAAACTATCCTTAGAGGTAATGATATCATTAAATTAACAGGCGCATCTTCTGTAATGGGCCCTGCACATGCAGTAATTTATATGATTGATCAAATTGATATTAATCCTAAAGTACAATTACCATGTTCTGTATGGGATGGTAAAAGAGCAATTGGAAGATTAGTTGAATTTTTAGCGCAAGGAGCTCATCGTATAATTAATGTACAAAAGAATGAGCGCGAAAGACAAATGATGACTGATTGTGAGAAAATTCTCGATGAACAATACGCAAAAATAATAAGTCTTATCTCTTAAATTTTATCAATAATTATGTTTTATAAAACCTTAGGTAAAATAAAATGTTTTACCTAAGGCTGACAAACACTTTTTAGATTTTCTTCTAATTTATACTTTTACTTTTATCCGAATTATTAGGCTTTACAGATTTTCTTAAATTAGTATTTAATTTTGAGTCTTCAAGATTAGTTTCTTTCAAACTACCTCTTGATACACTATTTTGCAAAATTTCTTTAGCTTGATTTCCATTCATCGTTTTCTTTTTATCTTCCATTACTGGAATAGAAGGCAAAGGCTTTTTCCCTTTTAAATTTAATGATGGAATTGGAGGTAATTCATCAACAATTTTTGCTTCTGGTACTGCTTCAATAATTTTATTAGTCATTTTATTTAAAACAGTAGTTGGAATAGTTTTGCTACTACTAAATACTTTCTTTTTTAAATTACTTGCAAATTCTTGTCTAATTGCATTCTTTAATGCTACAACGTCTACATCAGGATTTTTATCAATAGCTTTAGTTACAATATTTGAAATATGTTCCTTTAATTTTTTATCATTAGAAAATGCCTTACTATTATTTTTAGGGTTTAAATCTTTTAAAATTTCTTCACCAATAGAATGATTCATAACTAATTTAAACATACCGTTAGTTTTACTTTGTAAACCTTTACTGTCATTGTTGTTATGGAAAAATTTAGCAGCTTGTTCCTGAATGTTTTTTGCATTCCCAATTCCCCCTTTTTGGAGATTGGTCATTTTATTAATAAAATTCATCTGTTCTTTTAATGGTAACTTATCAAAAACTTTTGTTGCTTCCTCTCTAATTTCCGCTAAATAATTTTTATCTGTGATTGGTAACTTGCCACCTATTCCACCATCATTACCATCAATATTTACATCAGATACTCTAGCATTTACAATTTGGTTCATATATTGGTCAATTGCCCAATTTTTCATATAACTTTTCATTGCTTCTTCACGTGTTTCTTTTCTTAAAACACTATCAACTATTTGTTCGTTTTGAATAATCAAGTTAACAATATCTTTATCAACTACTTTTAATACCTTTTGAAGCCTATCTTTATTATCTTTAATTAAAATGTATCTTTCATTTGGGGTAAGCTTTAATGAGTTTAATTTACTTTTATCAATTTCTTCAAAAAATTGCGGATGTTTATTTGCTAAATCTCTTAAACCGCTAAATAATAAATCTCTTCCCGCGCCAATTGCTTGTAAGTATTGTAACTTATTTTCTTCTTCTTGAATTACTCTTGGATTTCCACCAATGCTTGCTGCTTGAAAATTAACACTTGCATCATCAATTTCACGGTAAAGTTCTTGAAATTTTATAGGAAAATCAGGGATAGAGTCAAGTTTAGCGGGATCAATTAAATATCTATTAAATGAATTATTAAAAACTCCCTTTAAATTTTCTACTACTTTATTTTTATATTGATTTGCTGCATCTTTACTCATTTTCTTCTCCTTTATCTATTCCAATATTATTTCTTTTGTTGATAATGTATCCTTACTATCGATTGTTATTAATTTAGGTTCGGTATTTGTATATGACTGGATTTCTAAATATGCTTTTTGAAGATATTCAGATTTAATGTTTACTAAAATTTTTGTGCGTAAAAGCTTATGTTTAAGCTTATCTTTAAATTTCACTTCAAAAATTTGGCTAGCTGTATTAATGATTTTATTTATAAATTTAATATCAACTTTAATTCCCGTTTCAAAACCTTTTAAAATAGCTGCTTTAAAAAATTTTTCTATTTCATGAATTACTTTCAAAGGAAAAATATAAATTTTTGTATTATTGAATGAACTTCTTGCAATAACATTTGCAATTATCTTTTCTTCAAGCCCTATAACATTCATATAACTTTTGAATAAAAAGGTAACTTGATCATTTCTTATTTCTTTAGATGTAAGTAAAATCTCATTAGACTTCTCATAAATATAACTAAGACAATTCTTATAAAAAATATTTTTACCCGTAATTATTTCTTCACAATATATTTTATAAAATTCTACTAAATTAAGACTCGAGATTTTCTCAGTTAAATAATATCTATCGAATACTGATAAACTTTTAAATACTGGAATATTAATAAGAACATCATTAGCAATGTAAGTATTTAACAGATTTGCATATGCATATACTTTTTTAGTAAGCAAATCGTTTAAAAGTATTTCAACTTTTTCTGCTTCCATGAGCAAATCATTTTTCTTAGCTTCTAAAACAATTTTACTCGCGTTTTTTTCAATAATTTGTTCTGCAAATATTTTTTTAACAATATCATCAGTAAGTTTAGTTAAAAGTTCTTCAGGAGTTTTAGCTGCAAGTTTCTGCATGAGAGAAGCAATAACCTTCCCAGCGCTTATTTCAATAAGTTTTATATCATTTAAAAGTTCAGGGTTAGCTTGCTTAGCCATATTTTTCAATAACATTAATATATTAATATTATTATAGTACCATATTATATATGCAATCTCAATACTGAGTATTTCATATAAATATTAAATTATTGAAATATAGGGATAATTATAAAAATAATTTTATCTAGCAGGGCTTTTAAGTGATTGAGTAAGCATTTCATTCATGCCAGGGGTTAAAGGTGGAGTTTTTGGCTCAACTTGCTTAATCGGTGAAACAGATTCAGGATTTTGTATATTATCTAAAGCTCTTGGCACTGTAATAAATGGCTTTACACCGGGCATTGCACTAATTGGCCCCCTTAAATCATTCCAACCTTCAATCATTATGTTAAGAACATCCTTTTCCATGGATAAAAACTGAAGAGCACTTGTAAATTCTGTACCTAAAGTTAAAGCTCCGGTTACAGCAGGACCTTTAGCAATCTGAGAACTGGCCTGATTAAGTAATAAATTTGTTTGAAGTAATTGATTTGGATCAGCAACCATTCATTTTTCCTTAAAATACAAATTTCTTGCGAATTAATGAAATCCTAACTAAGATTCCATATATTTATTATAATATAAGTTTAAATATACCACAATGACAAGATATAAATACATAATTTTCACTGCTCTTTCAGGTCTTTTATATGGTTCAATTGGTTATTTCGGCCATCATATAAGAAATACTGGTATGAGTATTAGTGACATGTTATTTTGGCGATTTATTATATCTTCTCTGCTTATTATTCCTTTTATTGTTAAAATTAATTTTAAAAACTATAAACCTAGTGACATGTTAGGGTGTTTTATAATGGGAATGATTTTTTATGGTATTTCCACATGGTACTATTTCTATTCTGCTCATGAAATTGGCTCAGGCCTTGCAATGGTATTGTTCTATGCATATCCAGCTATTGTTGCTTTAATTAGCGTATTTTTTGGTAAGGAAAAAATTAGTGGCATAGAAATATTATCATTAATTTCTATTTTTATAGGATGCGTGTTAATTAGCGGAAAGTTTAATGATTCTTTAAATGCTGTAGGGATTAGGGCAGGTTTAATCAGTGCTTTCCTTTATTCACTATATATGTTTTTTAGTAAAAAATACGTAAACAAACTTGATTCATATCTTGCTTCATTTCTTGTATGCCTTGGAATTGGTTTTGCATTCTTTTTAAATAATATGATATTTGAACAAAAAATTGATTTTCCTGATAATAATAGTCAATGGCTTTTAGTAATTGCTTTTGCTTTAGTTGGAACAATCTTACCAATTGTATTTTTATTTATAGGAATGAAAGGAATAAGTGCTACTAAAGCTTCAATAATTTCAGTTCTTGAGCCTGTTACCACTTTAATTATTGGGATAACACTACTTAATGAATCTGTTACTGTAATACAATTTATCGGCTCAATAATAATATTAATTGGTGCAACATTAGTTGCTGTAAACCCACAAATAAGTACATTAGGTAAAAACGATGTTAAATAATAAAATTAAAATTGCTCCTTCAATTCTTTCCGCTGACTTTGCTAAACTTGGTGAGGAAATTGAAAAAATCACAGAAGCTGGAGCAGATTATATTCATATTGATGTAATGGATGGCAGCTTTGTACCAAATATAACTATAGGCCCTGACGTTATTAAACATTTAAAGAAGCACACTCACCTTCCCTTTGATGTTCATTTAATGATTGAAAATGTTGATTTCTTTATCCCAAAATTTGCGGATGCTGGAGCTGATATTATAACCATTCATATGGAAGCCTCAACGCATGCTGATAGAAGCTTAAATTTAATTAAATCATTAGGTAAAAAGGCTGGAATTTCAATTGTACCTTCGACACATGAATCAAGCCTTGAATATGTTTTACCACTTGTTGATTTGGTTTTAATTATGACAGTAAATCCTGGTTTTGGTGGTCAATCTTTTATAAATAGCCAACTTAATAAAATTAAGAATGTAAAAGAAATGATAACTAACTTAGGTAAAAATATTGAACTTGAAGTAGATGGCGGAATTAATGATAAAACCGCCAATCTAGTTATTGAAAATGGTGCAGATGTACTAGTTTCTGGTAACTATATTTTTACACATCCAAATGGGTATAAAGAAGGAATTAAAAGCTTAAAGTAGCACCACTCATATAAGCTTCTTCTAATCCATTTTCAAATTCCTCTTTTACTTTATTTTTTAATGCCATTACTCTTTCATCGCTACTAATGAATGGCTGTTTAGAGGTATTTTTAATTTCCTGACGTCTAACTTCTAAAACTGATAAAGTGTAATCTATTATTTGTTGTTTATACTCAAGAATCTCATGTTCTTTAAATAAAACACCAATTTTAAATCTTTCCATTAACTCAATCTGATTATCTTTCTGCTCATCAACCATTTCTTTAAGATTTTTAAAATCAATAATATCATCTTCAATTGAGCGAACATTATCATAAAGCTGGCTTAATTTATCTATTATACTTTTTCTAAATTCAATAATTTCCTTAGATAACTCTAAATTTGATTCATCAATGTGCTTACTTAAAGCCATAAATAACACACTATTATGCTCAGATTTATTGTTATATCTCCAAAGGCTTTCATCTACCTTCATTAATTGCTTAGCTATTAATTCTAAAGTTTCAATACGGTGATCATATATATTATTTGCATTAATAATAAATTCATAAATCGTCGCTAATATTTCTTGATGTTTTTCTTCTAGAAAAAATTTGTTATAATCTTTTTGTGATAATAAATCTTGAGCTTCACAATAAAATATAAATTTTTCATTTTGAAATTGTTGATAATAATATTCTAAAACTTGCTCAGAGAGCTGTTCAATTGACGAGCATTTATCTAAACTTCCTAATAACTCACATTTTATTCCTAAAGCTTTGTTAACTAGATCAATGACTTTATTAATAAACTCGAATCTCTCCTTAGTTTTTTCTTTTTGAATAGCTTCGCTTTTAATATACTCTTTTATAGCAAAAGCACGCTTTTTCATTTTCGCTTCAAGACGCCATTGTTTTAATAATCCATCATAAAGAGATGGCGGCCTATTTTCTAATTTTTCATCTCTTTTTCTTTGTAATTCTTTTAAGTAATTTACATCATCCATTACTAATGCTGCACTGCTTTCAACCGCTTGACGAAATAATGTTTTTTCAGCTTTTTTCTTAGATTTAGTCATAATATCTTACTCTTTTAAATACTAATTTGCTCTTTGATAAAATTGTGATTGATATTTATGCTGTTCGTCCGTATCACGAAATGATTTCGTATTAGTTTTTTGGAATTTCTCAAATCGAGTTACAGCATATTCCATATATTCAATTTTCTGACCTATGCATTTTAATTCTTCTGCTGCGCTTGAAATATTCTCAAAATATTCTTCATCTTTAATCTGCGCAAATTGTTTGTATTTTTTTAAGTTTTTATACAAATTACTATGTTCATCTATAGCTACTTCAATAGCTTGAGTAAAGCTTTCGATATATTCATTTACATCAATATCTGCATCACCAAATTTTTCTACTAATAAACTAATAAGATCTTTTTTAACTTCTGCAAGTTCAGTATTTGTACACATTAATATTGTATGCGTTAGTACATCGGTATCTTCAGCATTTAATTCATCAACGCTACCGCCATTATTTAAAACACTTTTTATTATTTCTAAAACACCCTGCGCTAGAACATAATTATTATTATTAAGTTGCATAAGGATTTCACATAAATTATGCAAAACAGTACTATTCTTGCCTTCCTTATTCACTACTCTAGGATTTATAGATATATCGTATGTATGACCATATTCATCTAAAATTCTAGCCATGTAACCTAAATTAAATGTAAAAAGCTTAACCCTGTTATGTGTGTTTTTTAAAAATTCTTTTATTAAAATATTTTTTACCTTAATCTCAGTTTCTAGCAATTTTCTGCTAAGGCTTGAAGCATCTTCAATATCTGCTCTTAATTGCTTTTTAATTTTCGACATACACTAACACCCACGATTTATTATAAAAAGGTTAATTATTGGTTAATAACTATCCTTATAACCTAAATCCAAACAAAAAACAACCATGATATTAACGCATTATTAATATTTTTGTTACATTATTGTAACTTTAAAGTTAAGTTTTTGAATTTAATGTATTTTTGATTTTTACTTAATTAAAGGGAACTCAAAGAAGTTTCAATTTGAATTGGTCCGCTAGTTAAGCCATTCATAAATTGATGTAAATATGGGTTATCAGTTCTTTCAATTTCTTGCTTGTCACCACAAAATACCATTTTACCCTTATAAAGCATACAAAGGTTAGTAGCGATATGTTTTGCACTTACCATATCATGAGTAATGGTTATGGCTGTAATGCCAAGTTCCTTAGTACATTTAATAATAAGGTCTGCGATTACATTAGTATTAATAGGATCTAAGCCTGAAGTTGGTTCGTCAAAAAATATTATTTCAGGTTTTGCCGCGATTGCACGAGCGAGAGCCACTCTTTTTTGCATTCCGCCAGATAATTCTACTGGATAAAGATCAGCTACTTCTGGCTGAAGACCCACTAAACTTAACTTTTCAATAGCAATTTCCTTAGCTTGTTTAGCAGGCATATTTTGATTTTGTCTAAGTACAAAGGAAACATTTTCCCAAACTTTAAAGCTGTCAAAAAGAGCCCCGCCTTGGAATAACACTCCAATCTTACCCATGATTTCACGACGTTTATCTTTATCTGCTTTATAGAAGTCAACGTTATCATAAAAAACTTTACCGCTATCAGGATGTATTAAACCTATAAGGTTTTTAATAAATACAGATTTACCAGTTCCAGATCCACCAATAATTACAAGGGATTCGCCTTTTGGTATTTCAAGATTAATATTATCTAAAACAACTTTTTCACCGAATGCTTTTGAAAGATTTTTAATAACTATATCAACCATTAATTAGCCTTTAATAAATATTTTAATTTTAAAATTATTTGTTATGATTATGCCCATTTTTAGGTTCATTTGCAATCTTATCTTGAAAGCTAACCTTTTCTTTAGCTATAACTTGATTTCCTAATGTTACCTCTAATGTCATTTCTTTCTTTTCAATTCCATTTTTTATAATTCGTTCTTCAGTTTGATGTAAAATGAAAGGCCCGACCGCTTTAAAATAATGAGTAATTGTATGTTGTGTATTTGCAGACTCAACTTTTACTTTTTTGTCTCTTTCAGAAAAATCACTTTTTTCTTGTTTCGATTTATCTTCATTTATTATATTAGGTTTAATTTCTATTCTTTCAGGTTTATTATTACCAATAAATCTTTCTAGAATTTGTTGATGAAGGCTCATTCTTATTCCATCTCTATTCGGTAAATCAACTCCATAACTTCTTGAAACTTCATTTTTACTTTCTACAGGCGTAACATTTTTAGATGATAAACCATCCATTTTGGTGAGAGATTCAATTGTTGATGCAAAAGCTTTATTCAAGCTATTACTAATTAAATGTGTAGGAATAATATTTTGTTCGATAATTCTACTAGTTAAGCGATTGTAATCAATTTTACTTTCAATATCGATAGATTTTAAGCGTATATTTTCTCTCATTTCTACTTGTAAGCTTTCTGTAATAGCACGAGTAAAAAGCGTTTCTTTTTGTTGAGTTAATCTTTGAGAATTTAAAGCTAAAACTTCTTGCATTCTATTTGTGAATAATTGAGCAAGTGCTTGAATTACTGATTCAGTAGCTTCCGGGTCTTTTATTGGATTTTGCCTTCTACCAAATAATTCATCTATAAAACCTCTTGGTTTAGCCTTCTCTTCTTCTATTTTCTTTTCATCAATATCAATTTTCTTATTACTTTCTTTCTTATTGTCACCTTGTGAAGCATTACCTGCATAAACACGTTTAATAAACCCAAATAAAAATATCTTTTTTAGAATAGATAAAGTTTTTCTAATTTTTGGGTATTTTTTAAGAATTTTTGTATCTATTAAAAATAGTAAATATAAAAGGATAAATAGAGTAAGAAGAGTAAGGAGGATAACAAATAATAATTCAAACATTTCATGACAATTTTTATATTACAAATTATCATTATAACCTTTTTTACGCTATTTGTTAAGATTTATAAATATTGATGAACTAAAAAATATGTCATCAATTTATACATAATATATAAATATCATAAGATTTTGCTAAGCACTTAAAGTAAAACATTAAAAAAAGGAGGGTAATTCCCTCCTTTACAAAATGACTAATCAAAATTATTCATCATCTTGGTTGTCGATTTTTTTGCCTCTACCACCGCTATGGCTATGTGAACCACCTTTAGATCCCATTTTTTTAGCTGCTTCTTTATCACCTTGTTTTAATTTTTTTGCTTCTTCAGAAATTTTTTTATCAGTCATCGTATCCTCCATAATATTGTTTTTTAATATTAGAAATTACAAATATACATGAAGTTAACCCTAAAAGAAGGTTAAGGGATACCCTCATAAAATTATACTTTTTTTGGAGAATCATATAAGAAAGGCAATGTTTAAAACTAATGGAATTGCTAAGAAAGCAAACTAGTTCAAACTTCTTAAGATGATATAATTTTATTAGGCTCACCGTCACCCCCTTTTATAGGTTAACTTATTCCCTAAGAGCTCTTTTATTAGCTACAAAAATAAATTTCGTAGCTAATAAAAGTTAGCTCCGCAAGAGACCAGCTAAAATAAAATTTTAGCATCCATCAAAACAAAGTTCTGAGCTCTCGCTAAATTATCATGCTTATGAATTAGGAAGGAAATAAATTAAAGAACATATGAATACTTACAAAAAATTTATTTCTTATATGTATATATATCTTTCTTTAATTATTTCCTCCTAATAATCATATGCTACACCCTAAAATTTTGATATTCAAGTATAATTTTGCATTTTTTTAAAAAAAATATTAACAAGATAAAAAGGTGTAAATGTTTAAGAAATTGTTTCCAATTTAACGCTTTAACTTCCATCAAAAAACTTAAGGTTTATTAAAGAAGTCTTCTTTAATTCTATATAACACATGAAGACTTAAAGGATGTTCAAGTGGTAATTTTGGGTGATTAAAATTTTCTTTAGGATCATGAGTCATTCCTAACTTTTCCATCACTCTTCTTGAAGGTAAATTTTTTGGAACAGTAAAAGCTAAAACTTCTTTTAATTTTAGATCATTAAATGCAAATTCAAGAACTCTTTTCGCACCCTCTGTTGCAAGCCCCTTTCCCCAATGATCTGATGCTAATCGCCATGCTACTTCCACACATGGAGTAAATGAAGCTTCAAAAGCAACGTTTTGTAATCCTATGTAACCAATAAATTTTTTAGTTTCTTTTAATTCGCAAGCAAACATTCCAAAATTATTATTTTTAAAATGTAATTTAATTCTTTCAATCCATTCATTAACTTCTTGTTTGGTTAAAAGCTTTGGCATAAATTCCATAACTTTAGGGTCTTGATTAATTTTAGCAAATGGCTCAACATCTTCTTCTTTCCATTCACGTAAAATTACTCGCTCAGCTTCTAATTTCATCATGGTTCTCAATTAAAATTTTATATTTCTAAAGTTTTATAGTTTTTAAAATTTATTCTATATAATACCTGTAGGCTTAAAGGGTGAGACTCAGGTAATTTTGGGTGATTAAAATTTTCTTTAGGATCATGAGTCATTCCTAACTTTTCCATAACTTTTCTTGAAGCTAAATTATTTCTAGCTGTGAAAGCAACAATTTCCTCTATGCCTAAGTCTTTAAAAGCAAATTCAAGAACTCTTTTCGCACCCTCTGTTGCAAGTCCTTTTCTCCAATGTTTAGAACTTAATCTCCATCCTATTTCAACGCATGGAGTAAAGTGGGCTTTAAATTCAGGGATATTTAAGCCAATAAAACCTATTAATTCTTTTGTTTCTTTAAGTTCTGCGGCCCATAATCCAAAACCATTATCTAGAATCCCCATATTAGCACCAATAATAAAAGCTTTAGCTTCTTCTAAAGTTAAAGCTCCTCTTAAAAATTTTATTACCTTAGGATCCTGATTAATTTTTACAAAGGCTTCAATATCTTGTTCTTTCCATTCACGTAAAATCAATCGTGGAGTTTCTAAATAAATCATAAAACTCTCCTAATAATATCAATAAATATTAATTTTATTTAGGTAAAATCAAAATAATAAGAAACTAATAGTTAAATTCTTTGTGTTTGCATTAAGAATTCAATAGCTTTTTCAAAGCTTCTTCACACATGCCGTATTTTTTCCATTCACATTCTTCGCAAGCTTTATGAAAAATGTCTAAAGTCATTTTATCTTTAAGGCGAGTTTTAACCTCTTTTGCAGTAAAAATATCACCGCTTTTTAAATCAAGTGCATCAATATAAGCATTATCAAGTTTTTCAATTTTTTCTTGAGTATTACATGAATTTAATGGCGTTTGATTTGGGCAGGCTTTACATATATCATCCAAATCAGTAACAACCTTTATTAATGTATTCTCATTTTCTTTTAAAAAATCTACTATTTTTCCAAAATTTTTTACGAAATGAGAAGAATAACCCTCACCTTTAAATGCGATATGACACATAAAATGGTGAGGTTTAAACTTAAAAATAGCCACGATTATTTTTTAAAAAATGAATTAGGTTTAAGATATCTAATTCCTAAAGCAAGAATTACTGCTTTAATAATTCCTGGAATAATAAAGGGTACTAAACCTAAAGTAATTCCTTTCTCAATTCCAATAAAAAATGAAAGCCAAGAAACACCAAATATAAATAAAATTACAGTTCCAATAAGACTATTGGCTATCATAAAGCCTAAATTATTTAGGTTAATTTTTTCTCTGATTGTAGCCATTAAATAAGCTGCAGCTAAGAAACCAAATAAATAACCACCAGTTGGACCTATTAAACTATGAAATCCGCCAGAGTAATTTGCAAATACTGGTAACCCTAGTGCACCTAAAATTAAATAAGATAAAACAGATTGAATAGCATTTTTGCGGCTATAGGTAAGACCAATAAACATTATACTTACACTTTGTAAAGTAATTGGTACTGGTTCTAGAGGTATCGTAATTTGAGAACATAAAAAAATAAGTAAAGTTCCCATAACAATTTGAGTTAAATTAGAACTAAATATTCTACTATAAGATTGCACTGCATTAATAACTTTACCCATGTGGAGACCTCCATTAAAGGTTTAAGATTTATGGCAATAAAATACCCCAACTTTATAAAAAGTTAGATCGGTAAAGTCAAGCTTTTATATTTTAAAAGAAATGTGACACTTCTAAATTAACTTAGTTTTTAATGTTATTTTTCATTAAAAATGGAAGCTGACAAAGTATAAATACAATTGTAAGTGGAATGGTCGCAAACACTTTAAATTTTACCCACATTTCATCAGAACAATTGCGCCAAATTACTTCATTCATTATCGCTAAAAACAGGAAGAAAATTGCCCACCTTTTAGAAAATTTTATCCAATTTTCTTGAGTTAATTCAAATGGACCCTCAAATATATATTTTACAAGCCCCTTATTACACAAAACCCCTACAGTTAAAACACCTGCTAAAAAAACATTTACAATAGTGGGTTTAAGTTTAACAAAATCAGTGTTCCCACTGAAATATGTAAAGGCCGAAAGAGTTATAAGAATAGTAGTTGAAACCAAAGATACGATAGGTACTTTTTTTGTATTAATATAATTTATTGTAAAACTCACAATAGCAGACACCGTTAAGGCGAAAGTAGCGTAGTAAATTCCATATAATTTAAAAGTTATAAAGAATATTGTTAAAGGCAAGGCTTCATTTATAAATCGAAAAAGATTGGACATTATATAAAACAACAAAAAAACATTGAAAAGAACTTATAAAAATATAAGCTTAACTTAATATACAATATATAAATTTTTTTATCAATAATTATTAGTTTTTAAGGTAAAAATGAAACTTGAATATGCTACTGCTATAAGAGACACCTTAAGCAGGGGTTATAATTTTAAAGACTTTGTAAAAGATTTAGGTGCGGGCGCTGTAGTTTCCTTAGTTTCCCTTCCCTTAGCTATGGCGCTTGCAATAGCAGTAGGACTAGATCCTGAGCATGGTGTTTATACAGCTATTGTTGCAGGTTTCATTGCTTCTCTCCTTGGCGGTTCATACGCACAAATTAGTGGCCCGACAGGTGCCTTTGTAGTTATCCTTGCTCCAATTGTAATTGAATTTGGAGTTAGAGGTTTAATTATTGCTCAAATACTAGCAAGCGTAATAATAATTGTTATGGCCGTATTTCGAGTTGGTTTTATTATCAAATATATTCCATATAGCGTTACAGTAGGGTTTACAACTGGTATTGCTTTTGTACTTTGTATTATTTCCCTTAAAGACTTATTAGGAATAAAAATAGATGGATTTAACGGTTATTTACCTAATAAAATTTTTCTCATTTTTCAAAATTTAAATAAAATTACTTTTGGCGATACTTTTATAGGAATATTAACAATAGCTATAATTAAATTATGGGATAAATTTAAAATACAAAAATTTAAAATTATACCAAGCATCGTTGTTTCTATTGTGACAGTTACCTTAATTACAATTTTTTTAAATAATGCCGGATTTAAAATAAGCACTATTGAATCAGATTTTTCCTACATTGATGATGAAACAGGTAAAAGTGAAAGCGGTATTCCTGACGAACCACCACAACTTCACTTTTTTAATTTTGATAATAGTGATCCAATTTATGCTTTCCCAACATTAAAAGAAATTGGTAAGTTATTGCCGGCGGCAATTATGATTGCGATTTTAGCTTCTTTAGAATCGCTTTTAGCTGCAACTATGGCTGATAATATGACCGGATCAAAACATAACCCAAATAGTGAATTATTAGGAATTGGAACTGCAAATTTATTTTCTGCCTTTGCTCTTGGAATGCCAGCAACAGGAGCTCTTGCAAGAACTGCCGCAAACATCCGAAGTGGAGCGCGCTCCCCTATTTCTGGACTTGCTTGTTCAATATTAATTCTTCTATATGTGTTAGTATTTCATGATCAAATCGATAAAATCCCATTAAGTGCCCTTTACGCAATTTTGATGCTTGTAGCTATTAGAATGGCTGAAATACATGAGTTTAAAAAAATTCTTAAAAGTAAAATTAAAGAAGACATCATTATATTAATTACTACGTTCTTACTTACTGCCATTTTTGATATGGTGATAGGTGTAACAATTGGAGTTATTATAAGTTTCTTTTTAATAATTAAAAAAATATCAGATCATAACCCCGTTTTCATTACAAAAACTACTGATGATAACCTTAAAATTGTTATTAAAGGACCTATCTTTTTTTCTAACACTAATAAAATTTTTAACCAAGATTTAACAAAACACTTGCAATTTAATAAATTAATTTTAGACTTAACAAAGGTAAATATTTTGGATGTTTCTGGTCTATCTGAATTAGAGGGTTTTATAGAAGCAAATAGTAATAAGAACATTTATATTATTGCAAATGATTATGTAAATGATATTATTAGTAAGTTTATAAACCTTAATAATGTTAAGATAATCAGAAACGAAAGTGAAGTGGTTTAAATATGTCAACGGATATAATTACAAGTCAACAGAGGCTTGCAAAAGCTTTAGAGATGCTGGAAACTTATACTAATAAAGCTATAATAAACGCTCAAAAAAAAGGGCAAGATTTTGCTTTTGAACAATTAAAAAGCGAAATAGTTTCTAAAAATAATGAAATAAATGCCTTAAAAGCGGAAAATGAATTGCTAACAAAGCAATTAGCAGACCTTACTGCAAATAAGAAAGAAATTGTAAATGATATTACTAATTCAATAAAACAACTCGATTTAATTATAGAAGCGAAGAAAAATGGCAATAGTTAATATTAAAATTCGTAATAATGTTTATCAACTATCATGTGGTGAAGGTGAAGAACACAGATTGCTCGCTTTAGCTGAAAAATTGAATAATAAAGTAAATGAATTAGCAACTAAATTACCTCGTTCAAACGATTTAATGTTAATGGTAATGGCAGGGTTACTACTTGAAGATAAAGTAGAAGAACTTGAAAACCAAGTTAAAAATTTAATTTCAAAAACACCAATTCAACCTAAAGAAGCTGTAAATGAAGACGCAGTTTCAGATTCAGTAGAAATTATTGCTGAATATATAGAAAACCTTGCATTAAAATTAGATAAAATATATAATCAGTAATGGGGCTGCTTTGATGGTGATTTCAATAGTTCCTGGAACCGATGCTTAACTCATTGGGAGCTGGCTCTTATATAGCTTTGGCTTTATAATATGGCGCCCACCTTAACTTAAGGGTTTGAGAGGTCTTTCGATTTTCACCTCTATAGCGGTCCTATTTTTTATAGTTCCTTACTTCCTAATTTTGCTGTTTCTTCATTAATTTTATTTTCATAATAATATCTAAAGATTTTTGCTGATATTTCATTTGGAAGAGTAGAATTATAGCCTTTTTTATTTAATTCACTAATTTTCTTACTACTTGTTTTTCTAAAGTTTTTTTTAGTGGGTGAAAGTTTTAGAATTCCTTGCTCGGTATTTTCTCGCATAGCTGCTATATTTTCTGAAATATTCCAATTATAGGCTAATAGATCAAGAAACTTTGATTTAAGCACTTGGTATTTTTCTTCCGAAATATTTATATAAGTTTTTACCACATTTTTAAATGTTTTTTCGCGTCCATAAATTATTAGCTTTTTTAACCAAAACAAATACTCCAGATTTTCCTTTTCATTGTCAGGCTTATAAATTCCAAGAAAAAAATCCATAAGTCCCTTAAATTTATTATCTTCCAGTTTTTCTGAATCATATTGCTCAAATTTCTTACCTTTATTTTGTGAATTTTGATGAAAACTAATTTTTTTAGCTACGTAAGAAAAAAAATTAAAATAACCAAAAACATTGAAAGTTTTTTTAATATTAAAATTTTCTTCCTTTGCCTCTAATTCTCTGAGTAACAAACTTTCAATTTTAGGGAATTTGCGTATTTTTTTTTATTTCATTAAATGGTAATATGTAATGCATTAAATCATAAAGCATTTTACCTTTTAAAAACCTTTCTACCACTTTTTCGTTAAGATTAATTCCATTCCTAAGTAATGAAACAAAAGCTAAATTTGGTTTTGAGAAAAGTATATTTGTAAGATTATTTTTATGAATATTAATCCATAAATATTGGTATATTAAGTTAAGTGCTGCAATATTATTGTTATTAGCAATAAATTTCTTAAAAGCTTTGAAGATTGCATTGTTTTCGCCTATTCCATTAAATACACTTTGAATTCTAATTTCAAATAAATCCAATTCTATTAATTTATTATTATTACATAGCTTATCAAACAAATTTACTAAAAAATATTGCGGGACATAACATTTTGCTAATTTAAGAATTCGAAGGTTTTTACTTAATATTGTATCAACAAAATTTTCTATTTCGTTTTTATATTTAATAAATTCAGTAGTTAAAATATTATTTGAAATATTTATATAGTTAAGTTTGTTAAAAGATGGCAAGGATAAAATATACGTAAAATCACTCATTCTAAAGGTTGAATCGAACAAATATAAACTAGTAATTTTTTTTAAACTCAGACTTTCAAAATCTTTTGCTTGCTTACTTAAAAATACACTATTCCATAGCGAAAGGGTTCTTAAGCCTTTACAAAAATTTAACGCTAAAATTAAATCTGAAAAAGCCCCTTCAAATAAATTATTATCAAACAATAATGCATGTGCTTTATTAAAGTTCTCAATTAGATTTATTAAATTATTATACAAGGGAACGCTAAAAAAATTATTGTTATAAATAAGAACTTTTTTAACCCTTAACCCCCACTTTAAAGAAACTATTTCCTTTGAACCTTTTAACTTAGCGAAATTTGTAGAAAACGACATCGCTAAAAGTTTTTGAATAATAATTTGAAAAGACTCTCGACTTTCTTCGGATTTAAAGTTTTGAATTAAAATAGTAATATCATTACATCTATTAGGAATTTTACTAAATTTATTTATAATATATTCTTCCAAATCTTCTATAGTCTTAATCTTTTCCTTTACAAGATTGTTATAATCGAAGCTCAATTCAGTTGAAAGTTTTTCTATAGCAATGCGTTTAGATTCTTTTGAAATTTCCTCATTTTTTGCTTGCATAAATATATTTCTTAAATAATTAATGTAATTTTCTGTTTATTTAATATTTTAATTTTTTTAAATTATAATTACAATAAAATAATAACGAGTGAGAAGTTTAAATAATTTGTATGAGGAAAATATGTTAAATCAGGAAACTTTAGATTTAAAAAACTTATTAGATAATTTTGCAAAAACACAAATTTTAGATGAAGCTACTGCAGAAAATCTAATTCAAAATGGAGCCGATATTGAAGTTATATCATCTGAACTAAATATATTAACTGCTGCAATAAAAGCTAAATCTCTTAATTTAACCCAGTTTCTAATTAATCATGGTGTCAACGTTAACAAATGTATTGATCAAACTAATAGTTCACCTCTATTTCATGCAATTTATAATAAATGCTATCCAATTGGAGAACTCTTAATTCAAAATGGAGCTAACGTAAATCATCAAGATATTGAAGCAAATACAGCCTTTTTCCACCTATTCTTTTTCCGTGACCAACTTGAAGATTGGGTCAATTTATTAATTAATAATGGAGCAGATGTAACAATAGCAAACAGATATGGTAATACCCCTTTACATGTAGCAATAAATTATCCAAACACCCCTATCCCACAGCTTTTAATTAATAATGGCGCAGACAAAGAAGCAAAAAATATTTTTGGAGACACTCCTCTTTTTACAGCAGTTAAAAATAAAAATTTAGCTGGAGTAGAGCTTATGTTAAATAATGGCGCTGAGCTTGATGTTGTGAATAATGATGATATAACCCCCTTGCATTTTGCCGCAGAAATTGGTTGCCCTGTAACCGTAGAAGCTCTTATTAATTTAGGGGCTGATGTTAATAAGCAAGATGATTTAGGAAGAACACCACTTTACAAATCTGCTTTAACAGAAAATTCAGCCGCAGCCGAAGTATTAATTCAAAATAATGCTGATTTAGAATTAACAGATGTTTTAGGTCAAAAACCTATTGAAATTGCTTTTATAATAAATAATGTAGATACGAAAGAAGTTTTTAAAACTTATGTTCCTACTGAAGAATATACTATTTTAGAAAATGAATATAAAGATGAAAATCCGCCAATAGAGAATATTGAAGGAGTAAATAATCTTGTTACTAAAGATTATTTACAATGATTTTTTTCTTTTAATAATTGCATTTCCTATTATAACTATAAATAGTAAATAGGTAAGAATAGAAGTAATTTTGTTTTTATTCATTTCCTGAGCGAAATAAGTAGGCTTACTTATTTCCTGAGGAATATTGGTATAAATAACATCTTCAGTATTAAGTTTTGTTTGTTTCAAAATTCTGCCATAACCATCAATTACTGCAGAAATTCCAGTATTAGCGGCTCTTATTAAAGGTTTACCTGCTTCAATCGCTCTAATACGCGACATATAAAAATGTTGATATGGACCTGAACTATTACCAAACCATCCATCATTGGTTATCATAACAATAAAATTAGCCTGGTTTATTCTTTCAAAATTTTGATGCGGAAAAATTGATTCATAACATATAAGGGGAATAAATTTTCTTCCTTTATCTAAACTTACTAAAGTTCTTGTTGGTTCCCCTTCTAAAAAATCAATTTGACCATCTGTTATTTTAGTTAAATTGATATATTTACTTAGTGGAATATATTCTGCAAAAGGTACTAAATGGCGCTTATCATAGTAATCAAATACATAACCATCGTTAGAAATTACAATTAATGAATTCCATAACTTTAAATCATCTTTTTCATTTTCTTGATGAAACCTAAGCGCTCCTGTAATTAAAAAACCGTTCTCAGGAATTACACCTGAAATATTAGAGGCAAAGCGATCTTGCAATGAGACTAAATATCCAAAAGCAGATTCTGGCCAAATAATAACGTCCCCTTTACTCGCCATTCTGCTTAGCTTAAGGTGCTTGATAACATTATTCATTTTTTCGTCAGCTTTCCACTTTAATTGTTGTGAAATATTTGCTTGTACAACAAGTACTTTAGTGTCTAAATATTTTACTTCCTCTGTTTTAAGACGATTATAACCAAAGCTAATATTTCCTATAAAAATAACTATACTAATAATAAGTGGAAGCAATTTAAATTCAGTAATAGAAATTGTAATTAAAGTAAATATAACAATTGTAATAAAGCTCAGGCCATAAATACCAGTTATAGAAGCTATTTGAGAAAAGTATATATTATTTGCCCAAACATAACCTAAAGCATTCCATGGGAAACCTGTTATTATAAATTCCCTCAATACTTCCATAAGTGTCCAGACACATGCAAAACCAATGGTAAAAGCAACGTAAGAAGGTTGAAATCTTTTTGAAAGTACTGCTGTAAGTGTAGGGTAAAGCGCTAAATAAGCAGGAAGTAAAGTTAAAGCGAAAGGTATAAGCCAAAAATGAGATTTTAAATCAATAGTTAGAGAAATGCATATCCAATAACATCCTCCCATAAAATGTCCTAGGAACATTAATAAATTGGAAAGAAAAAGCTTTTTTAAATTACTTTCAAATCTTATTGAATAAGTATAGAGCAAAAATAAAGGTAACAAAGCTAAAGTAAAAAATATTGGTGCAAAAGCTAGGCTACTAAAAAGCCCTGTTAAAAAATATCCTATATATCTATATTTACTATTATCAATTCTTTGAATCAGCTTTGTTATCATTCTCTACCACGACATGCTTTTAAATATTTATATATTAGGAAACACCAGATTACAATAGAACATAAAAAATAAGTATTATTCAATAATCAATTCTTGCCCTGGTTTAGGAGCTATAAATTCATCTTTTGAAATTTTATTTTTTGCTAATGCTTTTTCTAAATCAATAATTGGCTGGTTATATTCTTCATCTGCTAGATTACTTAAACAATTAAAATGGATTCCCATAGAATATTTACTTTTAAGAAGAATGTGAGCTTCAACTGCTTCTTCAGGGTTTATATGAGAATATTTCATAAACCATGTTGGCTCATAAGAACCAATTGGTAATAAACTAAGTTTAATATTTGAAAATTTTTCTGCAATTTGTTTAAAATGCTTACCTTGCCCAGTATCACCAGCAAAATAAACGCTTCCATCTTTCGATTCAACAACAAATCCACCCCATAATGTTTTATTACGCATGAAAGGCGCTCGACTTGACCAATGATGAGCTGGTACAAAATGTATTTTTAAATCTTTAAACTTTGTAATTTCCCACCAATCAAGTTCAATTACATTTAAATCTTTTTCAATATTTTTTATATATTCTCCAAGTTTTAAGCCCGTTATAAATACCGGCTTAAAAGTTTCATGAAGTCGTTTCATAGTAGGAATATCTAAATGATCATAATGATCATGAGAAATTAAAACTATATCAATTAAAGGTAGCTTCTCAAATTCAATTCCAGGAGCATGTATCCTTTTAGGCCCTATAAAACTTAAAGGACTTGCCCTTTCTGACCACAAAGGGTCTGTTAAAATATTTATACCATCAACTTGAATTAAAACCGTTGCATGATTTACATAAGTAGCTTTGATTTTATTTTGAACAGCTCTTTCTACTGAAGGTTTAATATTTTCGTTTGTCCATTCTGGCCATTCAGGTTTTTTCCTAGTAAATTGCCATTTTAGAAAATCTCCAAAAGTATTGGTATGCGGTTCTTGATTGTAAAAACGTTTTCCATCAAAATGATCAGTTATTTTATATTTATCTTTTTCCATTGCAAATGCATTAAAATTAATAATTAAGGCTAAAAAACTTAATATAAGTCTTAACATAAATAAAAAATTTCCTATAAACAAAAAAATTTCTTTGTCAAAATCAAATTTAATGATATAGAAGAATAAATTAAAGGCAATTCTTTATGTCTTAATGGAGACGTGGCCGAGAGGTCGAAGGCACCGGTTTGCTAAACCGTAGTACGGGTTATACCGTACCGAGGGTTCGAATCCCTCCGTCTCCGCCATAATAAAATACTCCATAAATAATACATTAAACCTAATAAACAAAATTTGACTTCTTGCTGTTGATTGACTTACTCAATTTATCATCATTATTATTCATACCTGTTAATAATATATACGCTTGAATTTTAATGCTTTTTTCATCCCCCCCAATAAGTATTGATATTTAATTTTTAACAAAATTTATTGACAATTATTAATAATAACATATATTATTAATAAATTTTTAAAATTATAATAATGGTTATTTTTATGAAACGATCCCTTGAAATTTTTAGTTACTATTTAACCAAAGCATTCGATTCAGTAATCGACAATTATTACATCTCATATTACTTTCCAAAATCTTTAGACTTAGCAATTTATTTAAGAGTAGTAAGAAATGGCACTGACATTAGTAATTACTCACGCTATGAACTAGCAGAAGGGCTAGGTTACCCTAACCATGCAAAAATTGAATATAATAACCTTCCAAGCGTTGTCGAAATTGAAAAAGCCAAACTTAATGGAAATATGCTTGATGCTATCATTTCTATAGCTCAAAATCCTAAAAAATATCTTTTATCTTCACAAGACCCAATTTTTGGAAATAATACTTACTTACCTCTAAAGGAAAAGGTTTATCTTAGTGAATGCGCTTGTATACATAGCGATAATTTTAATAGATTAGCTAATGAAAGAAGACAGAATATTGAAAATCAAATTATTAATGATAGCATTATACATTTCTCTAAAGAAACTCCTATACATTATTTAGGTTTTGGAAGCGGCAGGCTATTAGGTGAGTTATTTATTGTAGCAAGGTTAATTAAAGCTGGTTATAAAAACTTAAACCTCAATTTTATTGACAATGAGTACTACGAAGAAAATGAGAGTTTAGCAATTTTTAAAGAAATTTTAGAGACAATCGTAAGCCAAGAAAAAATTTCTATAAATATAGCATTCTATTCTGATCTTACCTCTTACAGGGTTAATTCTTCAGAAAATCCTAATATTATCACAGCTATAGATTTTGATGATAAAGACAAAATGTTTGATCAATTAATGGAGTTACATGACATATTATCAAGTAATGGTTTATTTTATTTATCATATTCTGATTATGATTTAAGCTTTAATAAACAAGGTTGTTTAACTTTTAATACTAAAGACCATAGTACACCGCTTTTTCTAAAAAATATTTCTGACCAAATAGAAAATATTGTTGGTAATGTGCAAAATGAAAACAATGAACCTATACGCATCGCTGCTTTAACCAATGAATTTGAAGTACTTCATCGGTATTATTTATTTACCTCCTTATTCAATCCTAGCAAAAAAATTGAACTCACCTTATTAAAACCAAAAGAAAAAGATTATTTTGGAAGCAATACTAAAAAAAATAATAAAGCTTATACAGAAGAAAATTTAGCAAAATTTATTAAATTACTTCGCTCTAATGGTGGTGAATTAAGTGTAATATTTATTGAGGATTTCGATGATTTTAGAAAACAAAACATCCAATCAATTACAAATTATAATATCATTCTTCATCTTGGCTCAAAAAGCAATTTCGCAGAAGAACAAATTGAGCAAATAAAATGGCTAACGTATACTTTCCCAAATGCTACCCATTATTATATGGTGCTAATTTATAACAGTAAGACACGTAACATAAATTTCCAGCATATTTGGAAGTGGGATCAAGTAAGTGGCGTAATATCTTTAGAATCAAAAGAAATACTTTCAATAGGAGCAGAACAATACTTACATAAATTCTATCCTTCGATTGATAAAAACAGCAAAAGATTTGAGATAGAAAATGAAGATAAGTCCGAGAATAAAAACCACGAAATAAATAAATAATTTTTTGGTTTAAATTTAATTATGTAAGCGTATTTTATATAATTTAGACTTTCTATACGAATTTAACTAATATATTATTAGTTAAATAGTAATAAATTAGGAAAATGCCATGTTGTCTCAAACCACTAACATATCCATAAAATTACCATCAAAACCTTCCTTTATAAATAACTCCAATTATTTTATCTGGAAAACACTAAAATTAATTGCTTCATTAGAAAAAGAAGGAATTATTGAAGAAGAAAAACTGAATGTACTAAAAGAGCAATTTAGTAATCTACAGGATGATTTAGAGCGAATTAAATTTGAATGGCAATTGGTAAAAGATAATATTGATAAATACAACTTAAATATTTATGCGGAATTTGAAGAATATGAATTATTATGTGAAACAGCATTAATAATAGGACCATACAGAAATGTTAGTTCTGACTGTTGTGCCAAGTCATTTGAATTAATTCGTTATGGTAAAGCCTCTAATATAGATGATCTATTTATATCTCAACAGACAATTTCTGTTAGAAGTATTGAAATATTAGCTGCAGCAATTGAAGAAAACACTAACCTTAAAGAAATCTATTTTGCAAATAATTGCTTTTCGGATATAGCCTTTTTAAACCTTTGTAAAAGCTTTGCAAATAATAAAAGTATAATAAAAATGAAACTTCCTGGCCTAGAAGAAGCTAAAATGGAATATTTATCTGCTGCTTTAGCATGTAATACTTCAATTCAATTTATAAGTATTTCAGGTTATTATAAAAACCCAGATAAAGTCATTACTGCTTTATCAGAAGCTTTGAAAAAAAACTCTTCACTAAAATATATTGATTTTAATATAGGCATCCTAAAAGATAATCATCTAATAATTTTAGCTGATGCTTGTAAAGATAATAAAATTGAAATTAATTTTAATTGGTTTTCAATTAATAATTCATACTATTCGAATAGAAGAAACCGAAACTATTATTTAATGAATACCGCAACTAATATAATTAATATTGAAGATTTAAAACCCTTTCAAAATAAAATTATAGCATTAGAAAATGAATTTTATAGAGAATCAGTTTTTCAAATTCCTGAATCTGGTGACAATGTATATTTTGCTTATCTTAGTAGTTATAAAAATGAAAAAAACAGTGAAGATGAATATATTTTCCAACCTTTATCCAATCCTTTTAATCGTGTATACAATAGCGTTATAACTAAAACAAGATTTTATTGGGACACTTCACTATTTAGAGAAAATAAAAAAACTAGAATACGCGTTGCTACACCTGAAGAAATTCTTATTATAAAGCAAGGGCTAATAAGCGGTAGAATTGTAATAAATAGTGACACCGATATAATTAAAAAATGTGATAAATTATTAAATTCTCCCTCACCAAAAAACATTACAAATGAGCATATTAAAGAGAGTAAGGGTTATAATTGCGCTATTCAATAATTAAATAATTTTGTAGAGAAATAATCATGCATACAATAACCAATGTAACTACCATTTTAAATCATGAATTCAATGATATTTTAAAAACCGATCCTACTCAGTATGGAATCTACGAGCTTGAAGCAGGTAAATTACTTGTAATGTATAATTCTCTTGGTGTATTTAGAGTCGATTTTCTTGAACACACAGATGTTAAAATTGAACTTAGAGACTTAAAACCTATATCAAATGAATTTTTAAATGACTTAAATCTTCTTTTAGTTGGAACTGATTTTCAAATTAAAATCTGGCAAGAACTATTAAAAATCCCCTATGGTTCCACTTCCACCTACTCAAAAATTGCAAAAGCCATTAACCATGAAAAAGCACACCGCGCTGTTGCGAGTGCTATTGGTCAAAATAAAATTGCTTACTTTGTGCCTTGCCACCGAGTAATTAGAAGTAATGGTGAATTATCAGGGTTTAGATGGGGAACTAACATTAAAAGTGCTCTCCTTCTTAAAGAAGGCGCCTAAAAATAAACCCTAATTGAAAATTTTTAAAACTAAGGTATAATTTATGTCAAAGCGTAAAGCAGAGAATGATGCTATCGATAAACCTTCTCCTAAAAAAAGGAAACTAGATTCTACTCCAAGAACCCCTTATTTACATGATGAATTATTATTCAAAGTTTTTAGTTATACTGACTCAAAAGATATTATTTCTCTTATTAAAACTACAAAATATTTTTTTAATAAAATAGTTAAATTTACAGATAAAGATAATTTTTCTATAACCTCACCTTTTTTTCCTATCTACTTAAAATTCGTTATCTTAGTTTATAATAATCCAAATTATAAAGAACACCTTAGTAATAAATTTTTTAATGAGATTAAGCTTTTAAGTATAGAAAATTTAATAGAACCTATAATCATTAGTATAACCAAAAATCCTAAGGATTTTTCAAGCGTTTTAAACAACATTGAAAGTAATACTTTAATAAAAAAAACAGATATTATTTCACTATTAATAGGCGATATAAATTTTTTAAAAACAATGAAAAAATTTAAAGCAAATTTTTCATTTGAGTCTTCCTTATTTCCTATTTACTTAAATTTTGCATCAGCAGTGGAAGGTAATCAACGCTATTGTGAATTATTTAAAAATAAGCGCTTACATTCTTATATTCTAAGCATGACTTCCCCCACTCTTTTTAAACATCTTTTAGTTTCACTAATAATTGCTTCAAGCGAAACCTTAAAAAATGTAAGCATACACTTAGATAAAAAGATAATTTTTCAACTTACAAAATATTTAGCCGAATATGACCCAATAATTTGTTATAACTTAATTAAAAGCCTAAATGCATTACATCTATTCAGCGATTTAACCTTTTTAAAAATTTTTATTGAAAGTGCTAAACATTCTGAACAAATAAGTTTAGATAAAATTAAAACTCTTGTTAAATGTAACATTTATTTTCCAACGGATTCTGATAGCTTAGAGAATTTTACTCGGGAAATAAGAAATTATTTACTTGATCAAAGAGATAAAGCTGAAGAATTTTTAATTAACCTTGAAAACGCTTCTAATCTCGAAACCGTTTTTGAGCTTATAAAACTATTAAGAATAGAAACCGAGGAAGAACGTTTTATTCAATTCTCAACCAATTTCCTTTTTAACAGTGGAGAGAATTTTAATGTTAATTACGTTATAAGCTTTCTTTTCAAAAATAGAAACTTAACTGATGAAGAAAAAAATCAGAGTATTATAAAGCTAATTGAAGACGGGCATAATTTTTCAGATTTTGAAATTATGGTTTTTGATCATGAAAATCCAGACAATGAACCATATAGAGTTAACTTTTTCACCTACATTTGCTTTACAGGTAATAGAGAATTATTTAGAGCAATTATAAATAAAATTGATAAAAGCTTGTATGTTAATGCATTCTTTGTAGCTATTAAAGAAAATCATATAAAAATAGTTGAAGCTTTTTTAGAAAATAGCATAAACCCAAGGCTTTGTTCAAATAAAGGTGAATCACTCCTTGATTATGCAAGAAAAAAAGAACGACATGAAATTGTTCAATTAATTGAGAATAAAATAAAGGAATTAGATGAAAATTATGCTAAAACTTACCTTTCTAAAAGAGGACAATTAGAACAGGAAAATAAACTTACCAAATGCCCTAACCTTTGTTAAACATTTTAGAAACATAATTTTATTGCGTTACAAATTATATATAATAAGCTTGCAAAGATTAGTATTAACTAAATATGGTAAGAGCCATGAAAGCTAACAATTCCACAATTTCATATTCTACTTCTGTGTCATGCAGCCCTTATAAATTATTTTTTTCTCAAAATAATCCTAACGTACAAATAGCTCAAGCGTTAAGGGAAAAGTATTGCGATGATTTTAAAAACCCTCAATTACGTAAGAGTATTTACACAACTGAAGGGGTATTTAAACAATTAATAGGATCATGCGATAACTTACAAAATTTAACTTTCGAACAAATTGAATTTATTGAGGCAAATTCTGAAAAAATTCATTTATTAATTGGCCAGGGCGTAAATTTTGCCGATATCAAAAATAAATTATTTCCTAAAAATTATCACTCAGATTTTTTTAGAAAAATTGTTAAAAACGCTAATAATATCGTTTGTTTAATTGAAAGCTTAGGTGAGCAAAGAGTTAATCATTTACTCCAAGTTGTAGACAATAACCTAGCAACTTTAATTATTGAAAATGCAGAAAGCTATATAAATTTCTTTAAAATAACATTTGAGCAAGGCTTAACAAATAATCAAGGTTTTTTAAGACCTGAAATTGACGCAATTTATCAATATAACCTTTTTATAGAAAGCAATTTTTACTCTCAATTTAAAATAATAATTCAAAATGATTGGCAGAAAACATTAAAGCTTTGTAAGCTATTTAATACAGATATAAACGGCTTATTAAAAATGAACCCTGTAAATTTAAGCACATTTTATAATAATGACATTTATTACCCTAACCTACAATATTTAACTAATGTATTTAGCGTTCTTGAATTAAATATTAAACCTGAAGATAATAACACCAAAAAATCGCAAAAAATGACTAAAATTGAAGATGCTACCAATTTACCATCGAAAACTTGGCTAGATTTCTTCGCCTATATGGGGAATCGCACTACCGATTCTTCATCTGTCAAAGAAATAATTAAATTAACTACAGAACCTTACATTTCCGCTAGATTAAACTTCTTATTTGAATACAAAGATATATTAATCAGGAATGGTTTTAGTGAACATTTCCTTAGAGATATATTTAAGTATGACAAAGCGCTTACCATTCCTCATGGTGTGTTCGATGGCGTATTATCAACCGATATAAATACTCCAGCCTATTTATTTAAGCTTCTCCCTAAATTTAGGGTTCTCCTTACAAAAGAAGAATTTGATCAAGATTTTAACACTACTTACGTGCATTTTTTTAAACCTGAAAATCAGCGAATAGGCGTAATATTAATTAGAAATTTTGATCTTTTTTATGAATTGAAAAAAACTGTTCCAGTAGAGGAAATTTTTAAAGCGAACCCAAAACATTTATTGGAATATTTTAATACTCAAAGAAAGAATAAAATTGAAAAAGCACCTCAAAATCGTGAATTAAGTTTTAGAGGGTTGCGTGATCAAGAGCAAGATGTATGTTTAAGCTATAGAAGATGAAGCGTATAGTAATCATTGGAACAAGTGGGTGTGGTAAAACTACGTTAGCTAAGAAATTAGGTAAGATAATAAATATTCCTTATTATGATATGGATGATTATTACTGGCTACCTAATTGGGTAGTAAGAGATAGCGAAGAATTTCCAAAAATCATAGATGCCATCACCCAAAATCCATCTTGGATAATCTGTGGTAATTATTCCAAAGTTAATAATATAACTTGGGAAAAAGCCGACACAATTATTTGGCTTGATTATAATATTTTTAGGTGTCTCTATCAGGCACTAAAAAGATCAGTTAAAAATATTATTTATTCAAGACCTCTTTGTGGTGGAAATTATGAAAATATTCGCCACACTTTCTTTTCAAAAAAATCTATTATACTTTGGATTCTAACTACATACAAAAAACGTAAAGCCACTTATACACTTGCTTTTAATAACCAAATTCCTAATAAAACCTATTTAAGATTTAATAATCCTAATAAAACCCGTGTGTGGCTAAATAAAATATAATAAAAAATTCTAAATTATTGATTATTAAGAAATAATTTTTTAACCTAGCTCCTTGACAGAAAATTTAAGATTTTATATTTTTTAAGTTCCCCCTCAACCAAGAGTTAATTTAATATGACAAATGCAATCACAACCCTAAATCATGACTCTATCAACCAGGCTGCAAGTAAGCTTTTAAGTGATTTAATTGAAATTATCCATAGTAATAACATGTCAGAATATTTAATCGAAAGTAAAATGGATAATATTCTAAAATATATTAATGCTTTAAATAAAATTAGTAGTATCTATTTTAAAACAACTAAAGCCTCTAATCTCAAAAACATCCTTCCAAACCTTGAAAAAATTCAAAAAAAACCTGAACCCTCTTCTCCTTCAAATTCTGAAAATGATATAATTGCTAGTACAATTGTTGATGAAATTAAAGAAACAAAAGGTAATTTAAATCCAAAAATTTTAGCAAAATCCGTAATTAATAAGTTACAGGAAAAGAAAATTGCTTATATTCCCTTTTCATACAAAGGCTTTGACGAATTAAAAATTAAGCTAAAAAACATAACTTCACTTGAAGAATTAGATAAAATTGAATTAGAAAGATACAAGCTCTTTCCACAAAGTAATTTTAAAGCATTACAAGACCTTTACGATGAAAAATTTAAAGAGTTAAATCATCTAAACTAATTAAATCATTGAAAACAGTTTAAAAGGCTTTTAAATTGTTTTTATGAATAAAAATATACCAGAAATAATTGAAGCTTTGCATTTTGCGAATGTAAAGGAACTAAAAGAAATTTCCCTTAATTTAGGTTTAAACCCTAAAGGTAAAAAAGGGGAAATAATAAGTAACATTAAACATTTCCTTGGAACTGGAAAGGAAAAAGCACTTAAACCCTTTCCAAAGGAATCAAAAGCTAATTCTAAACTTACTTATCCATTAAGCCCTGGCACCTTAATTCTTAAAGGTGCTTATAAAAATGATCTTAAAACTAGAAATTTTCTAAAAACCTTAATTGGAAATTATTTCCATTTCACAAGCTTTGGCATAGACTGGATTAATGAGAAATGGGAACAAGGTTCTCCTCCAACCTATCAAGAATTTGCCAATTTTTGGAAAGATGAATATCAAAAAAGAAAAGTTGAAAAAGCACCACCTAAAGATGAATGGGCTTATATTAATTTCATTCAAAAAACTCTTGTAAAAAATCCTAGCGCCTCTCATAAAGAAATTACAACTTCCTGGAAATTGCATCGTGAGAAAATGGTTGCAAATGCTTTGGCTTTGCTAAATATACAACTATAGGTTGCAAATATAAAAACTAGCATTTTACGATATTTACATTATTCTTTTAAAAAATATTTAGGGAAATTTGTATGGGAAAATGTATTATTCTTAATGGCACTTCAAGTAGTGGTAAAACTACTGTTTCAAAAGAACTACAAAAATTGTTACCTGAACTGGCACATGTTGAAATTGGTAACATGGCACATTTATATTTTGAAATGTTTAGAGAAGATTATAATCATACAGCAGAATGGGGAGAGAAAAGATATAATCGTCAGATAGTAATTAGAGAAATTTTACTTAACTCCGCCAATTTACTTCTTAAACAAGGTTTTGATGTATGTATTGATACGGTTCTTGATGGCCCTATGCAAATGAACATATGGAGCGTTATTTAAGCTATTTAAAAGATTATAATCCAATATTTATTGGCGTTATTTGTAATTTACCAGTTTTAGATGAACGCGAGAAAAACCGTGGCGATAGACCAATTGGTTTTGCACGCAGCCAGCTTGAAGAAGGAATTCATAATAACCGACCATACAATTTCACAATTGATAACACCAATCTCTCTGCTAATGAAAATGCTAAAACAATTTGCGAGAAAGTGTTTAAATAAATTACCTTATTATACTTTTAGGACAATTCTAGGATAAATTTATAGAATTATCCTAATTTTAGGATATTATAGTCATACACATTTAAATGTAACAATATTAAATTAATCCTATAAATATTATAGGAAAACTAACATGACAATTACTACTTACTTATACGATACATATAAGTTTAATGACATTGCACGCATAATAGACATTAGCAAAGATGAGCGGGGTAATTACCTACTACTTGATTCTACCATTTTTTACCCACAGGGCGGAGGTCAACCTTCTGATATTGGAACAATTTATATTCCTTCTCAAAATAAAGTTATCTTAATTTCTATTGTAAAGCTTATTAATAAGGAAATTAGACATTATACGAAAAATGAAAAATTACCCTTTTCTTTAATTAATCAGGAAGTTCAAATTACAATTGATAGTGATAATAGAATTACAAATGCCAAATACCATACAATTGGACATTTAATTGGTAATTTAGTTGAAGAAATTAACCCAGAAATTAAAGCAATAAAAGGGCATCAATTTCCTAACGAAGCATATGTTGAATTTAGTAACATCTTAAATGCAGAAATAATCCAAAATTTAAAAAAAGATTAGTTGAAATAATCTCTTATAATTTTCCAATTAATTCTACAGAAGTAAGCTTTAATGAACTTAAAGCAAAGCTACCAAATCTTCCTTATGAAGTTCCTGAAAACAAAAATTTAAGAATAATTCAAATAGGTAATTTAAATCCAGTTCCTTGCGGGGGCACTCACATTACTAATATTAATGAAATTAAAGAAGTAAAAATAATTAAAATAAAAAAAAATAAAATATTTTATGAGGTAATATGAAAAGTAATTTTAAGCAATTACAAGATAGCTTTACTAAAAACGTATTTACAATCGATTCTAAAGCTCTAACTTTTAGAATAAATATTGATGAAATAAATAAGGAAATTCGTTTAAAACCATTTCATGCAACATTACTGGGATTATTATTTAATAATCATCCTAGTCCCTTAACCTATGAATATATAGAAAAGGCCTTAAAATCTCATAAAATATCTTGCCCAGATGTTACACGTTTACACCGTAAAATGTCAGAACTTAGAAATATTTTAAGTAAAATGCATCCGTCACTTAAAAACATAATAGAAAACAACAGAGGAATTGGTTACAATTTACCTTTAAATTGGAAAGAACCCTCTACATCCTCAAACACTAATATTGTAAAAATAAAAAACTCTAAACTAGTTTCAGAATTAAAGCTTATTCAAGGTTTAATAGAACATTCTATAAATTTAACATCAAAAGCAAAAATCATTAAACATGATAATAGATTTATATTAAATCGTATTCCTTTTCATGACGATTTAACTTCACTTACGGAAAGTTTTAATAAATCTGAAGTGAAAATTTTAAAAGAATTAAAATCTCATTTTACCGATTTTCATTATATAAGAATTCAATTTATTCTTGCAAAGCTTAGAACATATATTTCACTATGTAGAATAAGCGAGTTTGCAATAACTAAAGATGAATGGTTAGATTGGCATAAAAATGAAGTACAAATAATTTTTCAAGAATTACAAAACTTAATTTTAATGCATGAAAATAAAATTTAACCAAGTCTATTAATTAATTCTCTTTTATTTAAATAAAAACCGATGAAGGCCCCTGCAATTCCACCGAAAATATGCTTTAAACTATGACCACTAATAAAATGGTCTGTTAAAGCAAAAATTTCTTTGTCATAAACTTCACCGATACGAGCAAAAACAAAAAGAATTAAGCTTAAAATTAAATAAGAAGTTTCATTAAATTTATTTGGATAAAACCATAACATTATAGGTACTAAGATTGGAAAAGCCTGAATAAAAATAATTGGCCTTAAATCTGATGAATTATGCGCTTCCGATAATTCCCACCAGGCAACGCAGGTTATGGTTGCAAGAATTACAACAACAATTAATTTGTCACCTAATTTATAGCTAACTCTTTCCAAATAAATTGCATATGTTAAAGCCATTAAAGTTAAGGTTTCAGGTAATCTATCAAAATATAAACTCTGATTATTAGGATGAGTATGATAATAAGCAGAACCAATTCCTGTAAAAACTAAAAATATGAAAAAAAAGGAATAAGCACTAAATTCAGCTTTACTAGCGAATTTTTCATACGTAAATTTTTTATATTTGTTAAAGTAATAAAACCAATAAGCACCAGGAATTATAAACGTTAAATTACTAATTACATTTAGGAAAAAAGGTATATTAAAGAATTCTCTTTTATCAGCAAAATTATTATAACCATGAGGTTGAGGAATTTGCCCGATAAAAAATAAAATTAAAAGTAATATTATAGGAAAAGAAATAAGCAAATAATCTGTTTTTCTAAGACGAATCATAAAATTCTCCTTTTTTAGAAAATTAAAGGGTCCTAAAATTTTAGAACCCTTTAATTTTTACGTGGGAGACGTAAAAAGGTTATTAGTGACCTAAAATTTCATCAAACCATGCTTTGTGATGTTTTTCATCTTCAAAGCCTTTTTTAATGATTTCTCTTGCATCATCCCACATACCTTCATGATCTAATAAACGATCATAAGCTGTATTAGTGTCAATTTCATTGCTTCTCATAGCCATTAAAATTGCTTTATCACCCATAAGGTCTGCGAGAACGACTTTACCTTTAGTCAACCATTGCTTACCGCTTGGTCCATCAGGTGCTTCTTCACCATGCTTTTGAACAAGATTTGTTAATTCTCTTGTATGACGATCATGGTCTTCTTTAAATTGTCTTAATTTTTCTTTGTAATCGTTATTTTCTAATCTATTAATTGCAGCATCATATGCTTCTGCTGCATCGTAATCTAACTCAATAAGATCTTTTACCGCATCTAAGAACTCAGTCTGAGTGCCAACAAGTGTTACCATTGTGTACCTCCTATTAAAATTTAAATTACCAAATGACTCTATTAAAATATAATTAAACATATATTAAAATTAATAATTATGAGCCACTGAATATTAAGTATATCCTCATAAATCTGTAACGCAAACATTAATTTAAAAAAAATGCATTTTTTCGCTTTTAATTATTATATTTTTAACTTTTATTTAAAGTTTTATCATTTTCAATAGGGTTAAAATACGTGGATAAGCTTGATTATCCAGGCTATTAGAAGTACTTGTGAAGCAAGTAAGAAAAAAGGTAGAAAGAATATTCTTTCTACCTTTTAAATTATTAAAGTTTGAATTGCGCTGATTTTCTAATTTCAATTTCTTCCATCTTTTCAACGTTTTCACGTGTAGAAGTAATATCATTATTATTTGCAGCAACTTTTTTCTCTGATGTTTTATCAAGAATTTTATTTAAATCACTTTCTAAAGCAATTAAATAATTATCATAAACTTTTTTAGCACTTTGAATATATTCTAAACTAACATTACCACTTAATAATGCTTTGTTTAATGATAATGATACGCTCTGATAGTGACTAGAATACTCCGCAAGTTTTGAAACTACATCAAAAAACTGTTGTCCTTCTTTACCAAATAAATTTGGTAGCTCATTTGTTTTATAAGCTTCAAGCAATTTACGTGCTTCATTAATATTTGGGTAGTTTACATTATCGATTGAATAACTTCCTAAAATTTCCTGATACCTTTTAATTAAAGTTTTGACATTTGACACAGTGTCTTTTGACTTATCTTTAATAATAAATTTAAGTGATTTTTGAAGAGCAGCACCTAAATGTGATAAAACATAATTATTAGTATCTTTAACAGCTTTAACTTGGTCGGCTGTAAAATCAATTTTAAATTGCTCTTTAATTTGTTTTAAAGCATTTTCGTTAATCATTTCTTTTGCATTTGTTTTATCAAGAGTAATAAGAACTTTTGCACTAGGATCACGATTAACTTTTAAATCAGCAATTGGAACTAAAACAAAACCAACACAATCGTCACCAGCTTTTATTGTGTTAATTAAGTTCTCATCTTTAGTAAATACGAGTGCAGGAACAATTGCATTATCTGGCCTTCTTCCATTAAACCCAGAAGTTTTACCAATAGTATTATCAAGCTTACCCATGAAAGTTATTTTAGTATTAGGATCTTTATTTAATAAACTTAATTTTAAATTTATTTCTTCTAAAGCTTCTCTAAATAAATTTTCTGTTTTAGATACGTCTTTATTATCTGGAAAATCAATTCCTCTTTGTTTTAATTTTTCTCTAATAACTTCTGCAGGAATGCTTTTAACAGCACTTACATTAAAGTTATTTTCTCTAATAACTTCAACCCAAATATCATGCATAGCTTGCGTTAATTTATGGGTATCAAAATTCATTCCCCTTTCTTGTAAATCTTTTGCAGTTGCAAAGCCAAAACATTCTTTAAATCCTGCGAATGGAGCAATATACGCAGTTCTATAATTTTTTGAAAGAGCAAGCCCTGCATAAATTGTCCCGGTTTTTTGATCTTCATAAACAACCCATCCCTCTTCTGAAATATCAGATTTTTCAAATGGATAAACGGATAATGTATCTGAACCTTCAAGTTCATTAAATAAATTTACTTTAGGAGTTTTTTCCGGCCTATTTCTATTTAAAATGCTATTTATTTTTTCAAGAGCCTCAGGATTTTTTTCTCTTAATTCTTTAATTTTACTTTTAAAGGTTTTTCCTTGAAAACTCATTCCCATATCGAAACTTAGAACTTCGGTTAAAGCCTCACGAACGCGCTCTTGGTCATTATTATAAATTTTGTTTAAAATGCTAAGTACTTCATGATATTCATGTAGTTGATTAACATCAAATAAAGTTTCTTTGTTTGGTAAACTTTCAAGCATATTTTTCTCCTGTTTCAAATTCATTGCCAAAACAGGATTAAAAATAGCGTTAAACGTGAAGAATATCAATAATAAAAAATTAAGCATACTATACCTTTTAATAACTTTTTAATTTTTATTAGTGATATTCTAATTCTATGCACTTGGCAAGTTTTGTATAATTCCCCACTTACGTCTTAGATACATTTCAATTTCTCTTCTTTCACCATGAGAAAGCGATCTATTAAAAAGGATAATCTCACCGACATGACATTGATAACATTTTTGAACTCCGGCGTTTGTCTGTGACCCTATTATATACCCTGTAAAATTAGTCAAATTACCTGCATATGCTGTACTTAACCAATTTTGTCTACCAGAACGAGATGGAGAAATTTCAACTTCAGATGAAGTACTAAATTGATAAGGGTTTAAATAATACTCTAATGAATTAGTTGTAGGTGCATTTACAGGAATTCGCCTTGCAACAAAAACTGCTAAATGAGTATCATTATTTATAGCAACATCTGAAGGGCCAGAATCAGTTAATGGTGTTACGGAGTTTGTTAAAGTAGGGTTGGTTGTCCCATCATTTACTACTAAATTTAAATTCATTGAACTTGCAGGTCTTACGACTTCAAAAACCGTTGTCCCACCATTATGTACTCTAAATACCGTTGAAGCAGTTGTAGGTTGAGTTGCAAACTTTACCACTACAAAAAGTGTAAATGCATTATTGAAATTATTTGATGCTCCATCTACAAGACTTCCTGACATATACTGCACTTCGCCAACAGCAGTATTTTGAAAATATAAAAATGGACGCGGATGCCCTTGTACACCATATTGATAAGTAGCGGCTTTTTGAATAAGCCATGGTCTATTCGCTACAACTGCTTGATTTGCATGATTTGCATACCCTGATCTATCAGTCCATGTACTAAAATATTCAGTATAAGCAGCACCAAAAGCGATTTGATCGTGCAAAGCATAATTTGAAATGCTAGGTTTTGCAGCATCAAGCCATAAAATTGGACCTGTATTATATTTAGTTATATCAAGTTTATAGGTATAATTATCTCTACAATTTCCAAGTTTAGTTTCTTGTGTGTCCATTCTAAAATTTAAATATTGCCCATCCGGACATGTACAATCATAACCGCTCGTACTATTTGTAGATCTTGGGTCAGAAATCAAATCTGTGGGACAAAACCTTCCCGCAAATGCCTCTTTCTGACAGAAAAATGCTAATATGATAGAAGTCTGTAATAAGAAATATATAGAATTTTTAAATAATAAAAAATACTTAGTTACAAACATTATTAAACCACCTGTTTGATAAATATTCATTTACTTGCGAAATTTCTTTATCAGTTAAAGCTCTATTATAAATTAGCATCTCACCTAAAAATGATGGCGATATATACATTCCAGCCGCATTTGAAGAACAAGCCATAGTATTTGCACCTCTATGCGATACTCTTCTTCCTGTTAAATATAAACCTTTTTTACTATAAAAATAAAGTGAAGTTCCAAGCATGTTATTTGGAGCAGGTGTAGTACATGTATAACAATATCTTCCTGCTGTTATTATAGGTATATCTTCAATATCATTTTGATCTACATAAAGTTCAAGGTCATAATTCCAGCTTGAAAAAATTAGCATATTATACATTGAAGTACCAACGCCACCAAAATTATTAGTACCGTATTTATATCTAAGGGAGGTATGTTGTGTTGCAGCAAAAGTTCCAGTACATGAAGAAGATATATTTATGATATTTCTATCGTATCCCATTTTTCCCATAAAGAAAATAGTGTAATCTCTTCCTACTCCTCCACTATATATTGCACTTCTTAAATCCACTAATAATTGTTGTGAAGTAGATGAAAAATCTAAACCTCTTTTAGTTGTTGGAATTTGTGTAGTAGTTGTATAAGTAGGTTGGTTAGCAACCGTTCCTTGAGTAGCGTTATAACTACTCCCTGCTTTATTCACTAGTGTTGCTACTCTACTTCCAGCTGCTGGCGCTGTTCCTGTTGCTGCTGGATCTGTTCCGTCATACCACACAACAAGATCTGAAACATCCGTAGGCCTAAATGAACAAATATTTGGTGGATTATCGCACATTTTTCCAATGGCAATAGCGGTACTTTTAATTTGATCAGATAAAGTAGAAGTAACAAAAGCTGTAGTAGAAACTGTATTACTTGAGAAATATTTTGCGTTACTACAAGTAAGTTTAGAAAATATTAAAGGAGCTCTTCCCTTTTTATTATTTAAAAAAGCCACTTTAGTTTTAAATGCTAAAATATCATCAAAACTTGATGTGCGAATATTTTGCATATAAATTTTATTTAATCCATGATCACTATTCTCGTATTCAACAGTGGTTGTTGGGGCAACAGGAGTTGTGGTGTTATTTCTGCGCCACGCATATTGGTCACCATTTGCACCATGGCTTACGATAACATATACAGCACCAAAGTTATTTGGAGGTGAATTACCGGTATTTGTAATTTCTGCACCATTTACATCTACAACGACTATATCACCTTTATTATCTGTATTAGAAAAATCTACAACTGAACTCATTCCGCGTGAAACACGGTAAGTAAATTTTCTGCCCCAGCCATCATAAGCGTAATCATCATCAATTTGTAGCGTCCTTACAGGAACTGCACCAGTATTATCGGTTAATCCTCCTTCACATTCAAGTGAAGTTGTATTGTAAGTTTCGCTTATTCCAAAACTTGCGTTTGTTTCTATTAAATTACCAATAGCAGGACATGGAATAAAACCTCTCTGGTTATAATAATCAAAAATAGCTTGTTCAATTACTTTTGTTTTTCTTAAAGTTTTTGAATAACGCTCTTCTAAATTGTCTTTACCAAGTGTTGCAAGTCCAATTGAGGTAAGTACACCTAGTATTGTAATTGATACAGCAAGTTCTGCTATGGTATAAGCTAATATACTTTTTTTCTTAACAAGAGCCATTCCAAGTCCCACTCGCACATCTACAGTTATTTTCTAAAGCATTATAAGTAGCGCCACCAGGGCACGATTTGTTAGTAGGCATATCACTTGGATATAAAATGTAACATGCTTCTTGTAAATTCCACATTAAGTCGAGTACAGCCTCATCAGCTCTATTTAATGTATAAGTTTGGTTAGTACTGTTTTCATCTTGTCTTGTTATAGTAACTTGTGTAGCGGTAATTAATCCTCTTAAACTTTGTACACCATTTGCATAAGCAATATTAGTATTCATCGCTGCAAGTTGCGTGCTATTATTTTGACATGTAATTAAATCAACAAATTTTATATTTGGATCATAGATTAGATTGTCTAAATCTGTTTTATTTCTGTAAAAGCTTAAATGCTGGTAAGTTGATGAAATTATACCCTGAGTATATATATTATCATTATCAAAATTTTCATCTTCAGAAGCTGTAACACCACCTGCTAACTGAACTCCACTTTGACCATACGCTCCTCTTCCGGCTGGCCCATGACTAATAAGTAAGTAAGCTCCAGTTGTTGAAATTGCTGTACCACTTGTTGCATCATTTATAGTTAGTAATGTTGCAGCTCCATTATTATAAGTTGTTACCGTACAACCAGTTGGGCCACATAAACTACTTGATACTGAATAGGTTATTTTTCTACCCCAACCATCTAACATCATATCGGGGCTTAGACCTAAAGCGGAGGTTGGAACTGACCCGAATGATGCATTACAATTCGTTCCGGTCATATTTTCAACAGCAAATGATCTACCTGTCACAGCATCTCTTGTTCCGAAAGCTTGAGAATTTAATGCAGGACAAGGAAGCCTGCCGAATGCACCGACAAATTTTTCTATTGCTTCGCTTATTTCGTTTATTTTTTGTTTAGTTTCCAAGTATTTTAATGAATGGCTTTTAGCTGAAGGCGCAATCCAAGTTACATATCCTGCCATGATCATTCCTGCAACCATAATAATCAAAGCAATTTCAACTAAACTGAAGCCTTGAGAAAACTTAATACGTTTATTTACTTTTAATAGAATGTTTGATATTATACGCATTGTTTCAAGGTTTAGAAATATAAATTACTCAAAATAAAGCATAATATTATATATTTTTTAAATCAAATATAATTTTTTAAATAAATGAGAATATAACATATGTTACCAAGCGAAATTAGAAATATTGCAATTATTGCACACGTTGACCACGGCAAAACTACTCTTATTGATTCCATGTTAAAGCAAAGCGGTACATTCCGTGAAAATCAGCAAGTTGCTGAAAGGGTAATGGATTCTAATGATTTAGAAAAAGAAAGAGGTATTACCATCTTAGCTAAATGTACCTCAATTAATATTAATGATACTAGATTAAATATCATTGATACTCCAGGCCACGCAGATTTTGGTGGTGAAGTTGAGCGTGTATTAAATATGGTGGATGGCGTAGTATTACTTGTTGATTCTGCTGAAGGACCTCTTCCACAAACAAAATTCGTTTTAACTAAAGCTTTAGGTTTAGGTTTAAGACCTATTATTGTAATTAATAAAATTGATAGATCTGATGCCCGTCCAGATGATATTTTAAATGAAATTTTTGACTTATTTGTTGCACTTGACGCAACTGATGAACAATTAGATTTCCCAACAATTTATGCTTCAGGACGCTCTGGCTGGGCAAAACTTGATTTAAATGAAGAGTCTGATTCATTACAGCCTTTATTTGATACAATTATTAAACATGTACCGGCACCGAAAGTTGATATTAATGCACCTTTTGCAATGCTTGCATCAATTCTTGAATCTGATCCATACCTAGGAAGAATTTTAACTGGTAAAGTTTATAGCGGTAGCATTAAAGTAAATTCAAGCGTTAAAACGCTTCGTTTAGATAATCAACAAGTTGAAACAGGAAGACTTACTAAATTATTCGTATTTAGAGGAATCGAACGTATTCCTGTCGATGAAGTTGTAGCAGGTGACATTGTTGCAATTGCAGGACTTGTTGAAGCAACTGTTGCAGATACAATTTGCGTTCCTGAATGTACACAAGCGATTAAAACAATGCCAATTGACCCACCAACAATGGCAGTAACAATTTCTGTAAATGATTCGCCAATTGCAGGCACTGAAGGAAACAAAGTAACTTCAAGACTTATTCGTGATCGTTTATTTAAAGAAGCTGAAAGTAACGTGGCAATTAAAATTAACGAATCATCAAATAAAGATGCATTTGAAGTTGGAGGTCGTGGGGAATTACAATTAGGCGTATTAATTGAAACAATGCGTCGTGAAGGCTTTGAGCTTTCTGTATCACGTCCACGTGTACTATTTAAGCGCGATGAAGAAACCGGCCAATTACTTGAGCCAATTGAAGAAGTAGTAGTTGACGTTGATGAAGAATATAGTGGCGTTGTAGTAGAAAAAATTTCCCTTCGTAAAGGTGAAATGACTGATATGCGTCCATCAGGTGGTGGAAAAACAAGAATTATTTTCCATGTTCCTGCTCGCGGTCTTATTGGTTACCAAAGTGAGTTTTTAACTGACACACGTGGTACTGGTATTATGAACCGTCTTTTCCATGGATATGCACCACACAAAGGTGAAATCACTGGTCGTAGAAACGGTGTGCTTATTTCTACAGAATCAGGTCAAATTGTTGCTTATGCAATTTGGAATTTAGAAGATCGTGGCATAATGTTTGTTAACCCACAAGAAAAAGTTTATGTTGGTATGATTATTGGCCAACATAACCGTGATAATGATTTAGAAGTAAACCCAGTTAAAAGTAAACAACTAACAAATTTTAGAACAACTTCTAAAGATGAAGCGATAAGACTTACACCTCCAAAAATCTTAACTTTGGAAGAAGCTATTTCATATATTGAAGATGATGAATTAGTTGAAGTTACACCAAAAAGCATTAGAATTCGTAAAGCGATTCTTGATCCTAATGAACGTAAAAAACTTTCTCGTCAAAAAGCGTCGGGTGAAGTGTAAATATAAAAATAATAAAGGCTTAGAGAAATTTAAGCCTTTATTATTTATTTTAAATATTAAAGAGTATAATTAATACCCTCTACTATTTTTCTCTGTACCTTGTACTTTATAAATATATTCAACGCTTTTCTTATTTTTTCCAGTTTTTTTAGTTTTTTCATTAGCTTTTTCTATTATTTTAGCTCTTAAAGCGATTTCTTTAGTATCATCCGTCCCAAGTTTAGCAATTTCTGCTTTATCACTTAATTTATTATCCAAACTTGAAAGCTGCTTTTTATTTTCTTTTAATTTATCGAAAGTTGAATTTAACTTATCTCCAACTTTAGCTAATTCTTCAAGTTTACTATTTAATTTTTCAGAATTAAGCTCTTTTTTAGCACCAAATAAATTAGCTATTGATTTAAAAAAATCTGAAATTTTAGCGGCTATACTTGTATATTCTTGAATAACTTGTTCAGCTTCTTTTTTTTGCAGTTGTGTAAACTTATCTAAGTTGTTTTTTTTACCTCTAACCATAGGATTTGTATCAAGATGTAATATATTACTGCATGCTCTTTCCTGAACACGGTTAAGCCTATCTACTGTTTTGATTAAACTTTTTAATCTATCACTGTCACCATCTGGAAGATTATTAAGTTGTGTCGTTAATTCCTTAGATAACTCACTTAAATTATCACTTACTTTACTCATTAAATTTAAATAAGTATACTCTTTAGATGCGGCTCCGAGAGGAGTGTCTAATTGTGAAAATTTTTTTATTGAGCTATATAATTTTATCGTATCTAAATCACCATTTATTTCTTTTAACTTTTCATTTATTTGTTCATTAGTTAACATAATCAACCTTTAATAATATTTATCTTTTGCCTTATACAAAAATTTATTTAAGAAATTAAAAAGGTCTAAAGACATAATCTTTGACCTTTTTTCTATATGTAACTTACATTTTTCTAGAAGCTGGTGAAGATTCAATTGCTTTCTTTTCAGATTGCATTTTTTCTTCCCACGATTCCTTGTTTCGACGAAATGAGACACCTGATTCTATGGTAATACTTTGCTGCTCCCAAAACTTTCCCTTTAATTTTAAAAGTTTGTTTTGAACGTTATGGTATTTCTGTGAATCTTTTCTCATCCGATTTATATTTGTCATAGGATCCAGAGCTTCGGTAAAAGATTTTATTGCGCTCTTTAAAAAACCCACTATTTTACTTATAATATTTAATGGATTTAATAGACTTTTCTCGGACACTTCCGAAAGCTTTTTGTTACTTTTATTTGATGCACCATTTTTATAGCCTTGTTTACTCGTTATAACCTCTCTAACACTATCATACAAATTTTTAATAGCTTCTTCACCTTTCATCACTTCATCAAAAAACTTACCCATTTCTGCTATTTCACTATCAAGCTTTTTTATTCTTTTATCTTCAAATGCACCGCTATTTATTTCTTTTACAAGAGCATTTATATTTGTTTGTAACTCACTGTAAGCATTTTCAATATCGTTATTAAGTTTTTCTAATGCTTCAAATAGGGTATATTCATTTTTATCAATAGGATTTAATTTTATTTTAGTCTTAGTTAATTCTTTAACCGATAAAAGATGGTTATCAGTCATAAATTTTTGTAATTTATTATATTGATCTTTAATGCTGCTAAATTTTTGATACATTTGTTTCATTTTATTTCTCTTTTGTAGTTATAATTTAATTATTACCTTTATTTATAAATTATTAGTTAATATATTAGATATTAACTAATAATTTATTTTAGATTATTGATTATTAAAGAAAAATAATTTTGAAAAAATTGGTGAATTATTAAAATTTAGATAAAACTTGCGCTAAATTAATTTAATTAGGACTGCATTTGGACATTTAAGATAATAAAAAGGTTTGAAGCTAATAATACAAACCTTTTTATTATAAAAATTAATAACAAATATTAGAGATTTTTGCTTGATAGATTAGGACTATTTACCTTCTCAGTTCTTTCGCTAAAATTTTGACTAGGATTTATAGATTTATCATTTCCTTTAGGGCTAATACTTAATACTTTCTCAAGTTCATCAATTTTAAAGCCATAATTTTTCATTATATTCAAATAGCGTGCGATGGTATGCTGTGAAGCTTTACTAAAATATTTCGCTACTAAATTTTGATTTAAATCTTCCTCACTTAATGTAGGAAGTAAGGTAGCAGCTAAGGTAACTAATATTTTTGATTCATTAATAGATTTAATCTCATTATTTTTATAATCAAGTGATGCAGTAAGTATACTATCAAATAATAATTCCAAAGCATTTAAATGAATAAATTGTGGAGCCTCATTAGGAGCTTTTCGGAACGCCGCATTAGTTAAAAACCCTTTATCAACCAAAAAATTAATAACTGATGTTATAACTATTTCACGATCCTTTCTAGTGAACTTATGCAATTTTAGAAAAATATTTCTTAATAAACCCATACAAAATAAGTGACTTTCATTATTGTATCCTGACTTTTTAAAATGCTCTTCAATTATTTCCTTAATAGCGTTTATTTTTTCATCGGATATTTCTTCTTTTAAAACTAATTTTTCAATTTCCTCAATATGTGCTTTCATAAGCTTCATCCTAAATATGATATTAATATTAATATGAATTTTATATACTAATATTATATTTAGATTTTTCAATATTTATAAATTTATGAGAATTAGAAATTTAAATTTTTATAAGTTAGTTATAAATAAAGAAATTTTAAGAAGGCCTGATTTTAAATTATTATTTAAATCTAGCTATTTAATAATATAATATATCACTTACCTTGCTTGTGACCTTCGCTTTTGCTTCTTTTTTTCTCAACTTCGTTTCTAGTTTGTTCTAAAGAAAGTTCCTTGGCCTTTTTTGCTTCTAAACCATCAATTATTGCTTTTTCTAAAAATGTAGTATCAACTCCCATTGTTTTTATATGTCTTACTAAATCTATAAAGTCTGTTTGAGTATGTGGATGTTTTAACAATGGATCAGCACCTAATTTTATTAATTTTGTTATAAGTTCATAAAAGAAATCTTTTTGTAAAAAAGTTTTTTTTAGTGATTGCTTTAAAATTTCTACTCTTTTAAATGTATTATCTACGGAAGAAGGATGTCCCATTAGCATTCCTGTTAATTCTTTTTGGTCACGCTGCCATTTTTCTAAAATAGGTGAAATAAATTTTATTAAAGGGCTTCTACCAATACTATCTAGCGAATTGAAATCAAATTCATTCTTTGCAAGTTCATCAATAATTGCTAAAATTTTTTCTCTATCCCTATTTTCAAAGTCGAAGTGTGCATGACTCAAAACAGCATTTAAAATATTATCATCACGTAAAGGATGGTATTTATTTAGATCAATTCCCTTTTCCTTTGCCTCACTAATAAGGTTTAAAAGTTTTTCAGTATTAATTTCAATAAAGCTTACACGTGAAAAAAAATTTGAGACAAACACTTCAAAATTATTATCAGCATTTTTTACTTCAAAAATATCTTTCACATGTCTTCTATTATTTGCCTCATTCTTTAACATATAATACCTAAGCTTTTAAATTGCCCTTTATTTAAGTTTAGAGATTTTAATAATTTTTGAAATAAAAAAAGGTGGCGTGAATAAACACACCACCTTAAATATGGGAATAAAAAATTATTAGCTTTTTACAGCTCTATTTTTTACTTGAGAGTCAATTTTTTGTCTTAAGTAACTTACCATTCCATCATAACCTTTTTGAGAGATTACTGAAGTAAATTCTGAACGATGAGTTGTAACCATGCTTATGTCTTCAGCAACTATATCATAGATTTTTGGGTCACCATTTTCAGATGGTTTAACTAAATAATCTACTTTAACGTCAAAATCTTTTTTGCGATCAATTATAGTAGATACTTTAAATCTATAATCACCTAATTCATGTACACCTAAAATCTTAATAACATCTTCATTAAACTGTTTGAATTTAGGCACATAATAATTTACTAAAAAATCTTTGTATAATTCTGCAAATTCTTTTTTTTGCACATCGTTAAGCTTTCTATAATGAGCACCAAGAACAAATTTAGAAATCCAATTAGTATCAACGTTACTAATGAATTTATTACATAACATATTAAACTTTTTTTCATCATTAAGTGAAGCATTAGTGATGATTACTAAAGTATCATGGCTTAATTGTTCAACGAATTCTTTTGCATTTTTACTATCAACAAATTTTGCCATTGCTGGATTTAAGCATGAAACTACTAATACACTTGCTAGAAATATTTTTTTCAACATAATTAACCCTTTCTTAAGTTCATATAATTAAGTATAACAACCTTAATTATTTTTAAAACATCTATTTTTTACAACCTTTTGAGAATAAACACTTTTTACCATCGTATATTCATCAAGTGCTATTGCACGAAGATCTTTAACTTCTTTTAAATGTAAATGCCTATTATGCACTATTCTTACTAATGACCTTGCTGTTACAAAGTCCTTATTTGTGATATATGTATAATTAAATGGATCTGCAAATGCATCAAACGCTAAACCAATTGTACCTCTACCTGAAGATGGCCCTAAAATTGGAATTACAATATATGGCCCTGGTTCTGCACAATAATGTGCTAAGGTTTCATTAAAACTGGCTTTAGCAGGTTGTAAATCTGGTTTCATTGATGCTATATCAAATAATCCAAATAACCCTACTGTTGAATTCACTAAGAACCTCATTAAATTTGTCATAGCGCCTTCAAATTTTCCTTGAAGTACGTTATTAACTAAATTAACCGGCTCACCTAAATTATTAAGCGCACTGTTAACTCTATCTCTTCCCCATAATGGCACAGCTGTTTTATAAATTCTTGCAGCTGGCTCTAATACAACAGTATCTATTGTTTTATTAAATGCATAGATCCCTCTATTAAAACCTTCTAATGGGTCCTTTAGTTCATGATAATTATATCCGTATTCATCACCTTCATAATAATTGAACACATCGTCACTTTTATAATCTTGTGGGGTTTCGTTACTTAACTTTGTTACTATAGAATAAGTAGAATGTGGCAAACCTGCGGCTTTAGACGAAGGAGCTGCAATTAACATTAAGGATATTGTTAACGAACCAATAATTTTTTGCATAGATTAAACAAATATTAAATTATTAAAACTTTTGAGCTAATTACTTTTAAATTTAACAAATAAAAGTTTATATAGCAAGTAAGATTTTAATCTGAAGAGTTTAAGACAATTCCATTACATCCTTCAATTTGTACAACAAATCAAGAGCTTGTCTTGGAGAAAGTTCATCAATTTTTAATCCTGACAGCTGATCATAAATTTCATTATTATTCAGTGTATTATTCGGAATGTTAAAATTTCTTTCTTTATTTTCTAATTGTTTAAGATATTCGTTTGAACGATTAATAACTACTTTAGGGATACCAGCTATATGCGCTACAAATATTCCATATGATTTATCAGCACTTCCAGGTATAACCTTATGCAAAAAGCTTATACTTTCATTACTTTCATCAACTTGCATTGTATAATTCTTTAATTTTGAAAGCTTTTCCTCTAAATTACTCAATTCATGATAATGTGTTGCAAATAAACACTTAGTATTAATCTTATCATGAATATATTCAACACAAGAAGCTGCTATAGCCATACCATCATATGTTGAAGTTCCACGCCCTAATTCATCAATAATTACCAATGATTTAGAAGTTGATTTATTTAATATGGTTGCCATTTCGGACATCTCAACCATAAATGTTGACTGGCCTTTAGCTAAATCATCTGCCGCTCCTATTCTTGCAAATACTGCATCAATGACTCCTATATGCGCAAATTCCGCTGGGATAAAACTACCGATTTGCGCCATAATTGCTATAATAGCATTTTGTCTTAAATAAGTACTTTTACCTGCCATATTTGGACCTGTAATTAAGGACACTCGAGTGTTTGCATCAAAATATAAGTCATTGCCTTGATAAATAGCAAATTTACCCTTGCTAATATTCTTTTCAACTACAGGATGTCTGCCATTTTTTATAATATAATTATCGCTTTCATCAACAATTGGACGAGTATAATTATTTTCCTGTGCAAGTTTCGAAAAACTTACATACACATCTAATTGTGATAAAGCATTTATAGAATTAATTATTGTCTCCGAGTGATTACAAATTTCTTCACATAAAGCATTATAAATTTCATTTTCTTGTGATATAAGCCTATCTTTTGCCTGCAAAATTTCTTTTTCTAAAACTGATAATTCTTCTGTTATAAACCTTGAACAGCTAACTAAAGTTTGCCTACGAATAAATAAAGAATTGTCGTCAAGTTTTTGACTTTGCTGAGGTGTAACTTCAATATAAAAACCCATATTTTCGTTATGAGCAACTTTAAGATTATTCACACCAGTAATTTGTCTGTATTTATCTCGAAGTTCCATGAGTAATTTTTCTGAGTTTTGAAGAAGATTTAGGTATTTGTCACATATTGCATCAAAACCTGGCTTTATAAAACCACCATCTTTTATAGTTATAGGCGGATCATTTTGAATAGCACTGTCAATTTCTTGCATTAACGAATAAATATTTGACGAAAAAAGAGCTAAAATTATATTAAATTCTTCAGGTATTTTCTCTCTTTTTTCCTCTAAAGAGTAATGAAGTTTCATTATAATTCCAATACTTCTTACTAATTCTCTTAACTCACGAGGTCCTGATTTTTTAGTTGCTATACGCGCTAAAATCCTTTCAACATCAGCTAATTGTTCTAATTCTTTTCTTATAAATTCAGAATCCTTCGGATTTTTATAAAAATATTCTACTAAATTTAAACGTTGATTTATTACAGTCGCATCAATTAAAGGGTGTTTTAAGATATTCTTTAATAACCTTGCTCCTCCAAAGGTAACCGTGATATCCATAAGTTTTAGAAGCGTATTCGCTTCATCATTATATGAAGACGTAATTTCCAAATTTTTAGCAGTTTTATAATCAATTTGCATAAAGTTATTTATTGCCTGTTTTTTAGGTAATTCTAACTTTGGTAAAATTGTTTTTTGAGTAATATATAAATATTCAATTAAAGCCCCGCATGCAGAAATTTCAGAACATAAAAAACCTTCAAAAAACTTATCATTATGCAATATATTAAAGTGATATTTTAACTTATGATTGGTTTTGAAATAATCAAAATATGTATCAGCAACTGTTGAAATTTTACTAGAAAACTGGGAAATTACAGGCTGCAAATATTCATTATTATATTGTTTATCGGAAATAAGAATTTCATTAGGCTCTATTCTATTAATTTCATCGAGCAAATTATTCATTGCAACTGTAACAACTTTAAACTCTGAAGTTGTTATATCAACATATGCAATTGAATATGTATTATTTAAAAAACTTATTGCTGCTAAGTAACTTGCACTTTTTGCGGTAAGAAGATTATCTTCAAGAATAGTTCCAGGAGTTATTATTCTTACTACATCTCTTTTTACAACTGCTTTATACCCTCTTTTTTTAGCCTCTTCAGGGGTTTCTAATTGTTCACAAATTGCAACTTTAAAACCAGCTTTAATTAATTTATCTATATATTGATTACAAGAATGAAATGGAACTCCGCACATTGGGATGTCTTGACCATTTTGCTGATTTCTGCGAGTGAGAACTATATTAAGAACTGGCGCTGCCGTTAATGCATCATCATAAAAAAGCTCATAAAAATCTCCCATTCTATAAAAGAGTAAATATTCTTTATATTGTTCTTTTATTGCATGATATTGCTGCATCATGGGAGTGTATGTTGGAAGGGTCATATATATTTTTTTATTTAAGTTTTGACAGGTATAATATTAGAATTCAGAAGCAAATAAAAGTATTTTATTAATTATATATTAATTTTTAATCTCTTAACAATTTTTCTTGTACTGTAAAAATATATTTAAAAAGATTATTAAAAGCACTTGACTAAAAAGTAATTTTGGATATTTTAAAAATCTACATAACTTGAAATGCCGTTATAGCACAGTGGTAGTGCAATCGCCTTGTAAGCGATAGGTCGGGAGTTCGAATCTCTCTAACGGCACCACTTTTCTCCATAAATTTCATTTATATAAGCATTAAAAGTTAATTTTTAGTTAATGAATATTAATACTATTAACATATAAATTGACATTTAGGTTAAAAATGTTATAATTTAATTAATTAATAATATGTATTAAAAATAAATTAAATTTTTAACTTATAAAGCAGAAACTTATGTTAAATTCATCACCAAACCAAGTTAAGCCTTCTTTTGAACAGGTAAAAAAAGATTTAGATACTTTTTCCAGCAAAATGAAGAAAACTTTTATTTCAGATAAATTTAACTCTGCTTTCAGACATTATGGGGTTGTAAACCCACAACTAATTAATGAAAATGATATTGAAAAAATTCATTCATTAATTCAAACTGATTATGATTTTTTAAAAAATCCTGAACATCCAAAGTGGGCTGACCTTTCTGGTAATTATTCATCTACAGTTATTGCTAATTTAAAGCAACTTGTAATAATATATAAAAAAAATACTACTAAAAATATGATATTCAATGAAGTTGTTTATAGTAGTAATGAGGAACTATTATATAATGCAAACATTGATTGGCTATTTTCTTTTATAAAACAAAATGGTTTTATACTTGAAGACAAAAATAATAAAGATTATAAAGCTAAATGGAAAGAAATTACTAATAGATATTCCGAAGAAATTGCTTTAGCTCTTAAGCCCTTAATAGACATTTTTGGAAAAGATATCCCAAAAGATCGTTTAACTCCTGAAAAATTAGGTCAACCATTAAAAGAAGCTTTACGCAAAAACTTTATAAAATACGCTGAAGATTATGAAAAATATAACGACCCTGAATATATTGAATCTATTTTAGAAAAAATAACTTATTTTTTACTTGTTAATAGTGGACAAAATTTACAAGGTGATGGCTGGGTCGAAACCTTAGGTGTTAATACACTCGCATCAGCAGGTTATGATTTAGTAAGTGGTATCGGAAACACATTCGGAAAAATAGGTAATTATTTCTCTCCTTCAAAAGCAGAAAAGAAAAAGGAAGTGCTAACTGAAGAGCAAATTTCTACAAAACAAATTTATGGACTACTTGCCACATACATTAAAAACCTTGATGGAAAATTTACATTAGCTAGAGGATTGTACTCTTTTGGATATGTGAAAGATAAGAATGATTTTGTAAAAAACCTTATTGAATCAAAAGAAGGTAGAGCCGTAATTGGCCAATTAGAAATTTTATTAAGAGAATTATTAAAAACAAATAAAGATAATTTAAAAGAATCGATTCCCTTAATACTTAAACATTATGGTATATTAGATAACATTGTTAATCTTCCTACCGACCCTGAAAAATTAAAAGCATTTGATCTAGAAGCTCTTGCGCGTTTTAAAAAAAGCACTGAACAATTAATAATTGAAGTAATTAATAAAGAAAAATTACTTACAGGAAAGACTTTGCCCAGAGTTTTAGAAATTTTAAATGACCTTAAAAGTGTAAAAAGTCTTAATGGGCGTCAGATTATACATTTAAAAAACAATATTCAAACTTTACTTGGCGAATTTAAAGCTGAAGGGCTCCGTAATGAATTAGGCAAAGTAATTGTTGATTATTTAAATATTGAAAACAAAGAAATTGTTAAAGATTTCTCGCTAGATAAAGATAATAATATTTTTGATATCCTTGATTTTACTCAAGCATTTCCTGAGTTAATTGAAGCAGCTCTTCATTCACATGCTATTAGAAATATTATTGATGCCACATTAAATAACAAAACTTTTGAAGTTGATGAAGAAGATAAAAAATTTATAGCGGATGAAGTTAATAAATTAAACATCGAAGAAAAGGATAAAAAAACTTTAATCGAAAAAATTAATGATAAACCAAATTTTGAGGAAGTTCAAAAATTTTTAATTGGTGAGTTTGAGAGATTAGGAATAAAAGAAGATATAATAAATAAGATAATTACCGATCTTAATAAGAAAAAAACCGAAAAGTTCATGACAAATGAACTTAATCGATTTGGCTCTGAACTTGAACTTAAAGGTGGTGAAGACGGATTATTAAATTATAAGCTTGATTTGGCGTTAAATACGCTACTTAAAGAAAATAACCGCCCTCTTTTTTTAAAACTTATTAATGGAACACTTAAATTCATTAGTAAACCTATTGAAAAGCAACAAGAAGAAGCAGCTCAAAACAATAACGTTAATGTAGATAAAGTAGAAGACAAAGAAGATAATGAAAAGAAAATAGAGAAAGATAAGGCAGAAAACAAATTTACTAAAGCTATTATTAATAAAATACTAAGTAGCTTTGCAAATAAAGGGGAAAATGCAGAATATGCTAGAAACATTATTGAAACACTAAAAGTATATTTATCAAATGATGAATGCAAAAATACTTTAAAAGATACTCTTCCAGTAATATTTGCAAATAATCAAATTTTAGATCTGTTTAAGCAAGAAATGGAAAGTGAAAAAAAAGGGCTTGAAATTGTAGTTGACGAAGAAGAAGCTCAAAAAATTGAAGAGCATAAAGCGCATAATTTCGCGCGAAATGCAAAGATTGAACATTTTAAAATAAAAGCAGAAGAACTAATTATAAAGCTAGTTGATTCTGGAAAATTAGTTGCTTTAATTGAAAATAAAGTTTTGGATGAAGAAACATTTGCAGTTTTAAAAGATATTATGCAAAACTCACCAAATATTAAAGAGTTTGATGCAAATAAATCTAAAAACTTTATATCAAAACTTCTTGCTATTCTTAATGTTATTAATGATAAAGAATTAAATTCTTTATTTACAGAAACAATTATAGCTTATTTAAGCGTTGAAAACTCAAACTTAGTAACCGACTTTAATTTGAATAAGAATTTAAGTATATTGTTTAAATTAATACAAAGTAATCCTGTTTTATTAGAATTAGTTTTAAGTTCAAAAGCTATTAGAAATATTATTGATGATTCTTTAATTACTAAAAAGAAAGCTGAAACAGAAGACGAAAAGAAAAAGCAAAAAGATGAAGCTGTTAAATTTATGCAAACTCAGTTAGAATTACTTGCTACTGAAATTCTAAAAAACCCTAAATTTATTGACTCTTTTGACCGTTCTCTTAAAGCTCTATTTAATGAAGATAATAATAAATTGCTAACCTCTGAACTTATTATTGGTTCTATTAAAATGGCCGTTGAAAGCTTAAAAGCTGAGCCTGAAGCTAAAGAAGAAAACAAACCAAAAGAAGTAATAAATCCTAACAAACCTGACATTGCAAAAGCTTTTGCAAGCAAATTACTTGTAGAACTTCAACGTAATGAGTTTATACCACAAGGATACGCTTTTAAAATGTTTGCCACAATTAAAGAAAGCGTTGTTACATATTTAAATGAAAATAAAAACTCTTTAAAAGAAAGCTTACCTAAAATTTTAGAGAACCTTAAAGTGCTTGAAATGGTTGAAAAGCCAAAAGAAAATGCAAGTGGTAAAGAAATTGCAAAATATTTTGAAAAAATTCAAAGGCAAACAATATTTAAAGAAGATGCTACCAATCTTATTTTAATGTTAGTTGAAAAAGATATTATTTCAAAATTATTCTCTAAGAACTCTCAAGCGCTTGATAACGATACTATTGCTTTGTTATTAAAAATGGTAAGTGAAGGTTTTGATTATAAAAAACTTAAAGCAAATGACATTTTAGTACTTAAAAATGTAGCTATTGAAATTCTTAAATCTACTGATGATGTAGAAGTTAAAGAAGCTTTAGTTAAAACTGTAATAAGTTACATTAACATTGATGATTCTTTATTAGACATTATAACGGTCACTAATAAAAATAAGAATAAGGTCGTTGAATTCAAAGAACGACTAAAGGATTTAATTTCTATTATAATTAATGGTGATACTTTAAATCAGCTTATAGATTCAAATATTTTAGATGAAAACTTAGCAACTATAGCTATTCAATTTATGAATGGTAAATTTCAATTAAGCGAAGAATTTCCTAATGAAGTAATTGAAACTAAAATTAAGCAATTATTGGAATTCTTAACTAAGAAAGTGAACGGACCAGAAACGCAGGAAAATAGTATTATTCAGGATGAATTTATTAACACTGTTATTTCTTACCTTAACATTGAAAATAATGATCTTGTTAAAGATTTCAAATTAAAGAAAAACTTATATGGGTTAGTTAATTACTCTGCTGAAATCCTGCCAGGTTTAGTTAATATCGCTTTAGCTTCTTCAGCTATAAGAGATATTATAAATAATTCTTTAAAAAACCCTTCAGTTAAACCTAAAAATGAAGCAGAGGCAAAAAAGCAAAAAGATAAAGCTAATGCTGATATTCTTAAACAATTAAAAACCCTTAATGATGAATTCTCTGGGACACAAAATGACAAAGTCATTAAAGTTTTTGATGAAGCATTAAATAATATATTTAATAGTAAGAACATAGATAAGAATCAAGAATTACTAAATCTTGGTTTAAACTACGTACGTAAAATGATGGCAGAACCTAAGGTTACAAATGACCAAGCAAAACAACTTACCGAAGCTGAAAAAGCTATAAATAATTCTTACACAAAATTAGGAATGACTATTGCTGCTAGATTCTTTGAAAAACTCGGTAATGGTGGCGATAATTACGCACGTAATTTAATTAATTTAATTAAAAACAATCCTGAAGCTAAAAAGCAGGTTACAAGTATTCTCGGTTCAAGCCTTACAGGACTTGGTATACCTAAATTTGTATATAATGATATCACCCCAATTCTTGAATTCGCTTCAAAACCAAGAAATGCAAGAGCTTTAAAGGGGTTAATTGATAGCCTTAACAGAGAAAGTTCATTCACTCAAAAACTCGCTATGGGCTTTAACGCTTTAAATATTGCAACCCATGCAGCTTTTGATTTTAGCTTTATTAGTTTTATATTTAATGTGATCATAAGCTTTATTGGTTTAATTATTACTTCAGTTTATGAATTTGTTATTGGTAGAAGCACTCTTGGTGAGAATTTAAGTGAAGCTCTAAAAACTTCAGTAAGCTCAAAAGAACTTGCTTTAGCTAACGCTCCAATTGCTGCATCTGTTACTTCACAAGAAGATGTTGGTTCTTTAATTCGTGATACAGATGCATATAAAAAATCTTCTCGTCTATCTCCAACTGGTTCAAGGCTTAGAAACCTTGACTTCAGAGGTGTTACAATAGATTTTGAAATAAATGATAAATCATTTGTTGGCTTTAACTTCAGCGATTCTACTATTGATTTTTCTAAAATGAATAACGTAACTTTTGTTAACACAAAATTTGATCGTGCAAATATTAAATTTGCAGAGTTTAATAAAGAGCAAGTGGTTAGTAAAATAATTAAAGCTATAACCGAAAATAAAATTAAATTCGATAAAACTTCTTTTGATTCACTAACCCAAGCGTGTAAAACTTTATCAAATAAAACACGTCAGAAAGATAGCAAAAGAGCTGAAATCGAGCAAAATGCTTCTATTGGTCCGTTAAGTCACTCTGGTAAAGGACAATAATATTTGAATAAGAAAGAATTAATTCCTCTTCCTTATTTCTTTCCGCATAATATTTTTCGTAAAAGCCACGGGTTTAGAAAAATTGTGGAAAAATAACCAGAAGGCTAAATAATTTATTAATTCTTATTTTACTTCTAATAGCTCATTCCACTCGGTAGTATACCTATTTGAGCGTTTCCCCGATTTCATTTGCCATTCACGTTTTATTCCTTGAGCGGCAAAAAATAAAACTTTCTTTTTCATATTAGAATTAACCTTATCCATAACCGCCATTAATTTTTCATTAGGTTTATGTTCACTAATTAGGGAAATTTGGACTTCAGATTTTGGAATAAAATCAAATAATAATATACCTGCTTTATTATATTTTAATCCTGCAACAAACAATTCTTTTAGTGCTTTTTTAGCGCTGGTTATCATGAATGAAGTATCATCCGTTGGATCAGAAAAAATAATAGTTTTAGACATATAAGAATGATTTACTTTAAATCTGTTAGTTCTAATGTAAATTTGCATAGCTCTCGCTAAACTTTTTTGCTTTCTAAGCTTTAAAGAAGCGGTTGCAATATAATTTGAAATAGCTTCTTCAATATCAGCAATATTCTCTAAAGCTTTTCCAAATGAACGAGTTGAGGCAATTGATTTTTTATTTGGTTCTTCTACATCATCGACTTTAAGGCACTGAATGCCGTTTAATTCTAAGTGTAGCCTTTCTAAAATCACATTATGAATTTTTCTAATAAATTTATTATCCATATTAGCCAAATCAAGCGCTGTGTGAATATTGAAAGCTTTTAATCTTTCAGCAAGCCTCCGCCCTACTCCCCACACTTCACCTACTGGAAATTTTGCTAAACATTCATCAATATTATCACCGTTAATTATGTATAAATAATTACAAACATGCTTTTTAGCAAAGTAATTAGCAGTTTTTGCAAGTACCTTAGTAGGTCCTACACCAATCGAAATAGGAAGACCTGTCCATTTAAAAACTTTATTTTGTAAATCTATAATAAATTCTTCAACGTTTTTAATAGAGCTTAAATCTAAAAAAGCTTCATCTATTGAGTAAATTTCCATTTTAGGACAGTTTTCATAAAGGATTTGCATAACTCTTGCTGACATATCGCCATAAAGTTCAAAATTAGATGAAAACATTTGGACATTATGCTGTGCTATTATGTCTTTAACTTTAAAAACAGGAACACCCATTGGAATATTAAGTGCTTTAGCTTCATTTGACCTTGCAATAACGCAACCATCATTATTTGATAAAACCACAACAGGTTGGTTATGTAGCTTAGGCTTAAAAACTCGCTCACAGGAAACAAAAAAATTATTACAGTCAACGAGGGCAAACATAATAGGTTATTAGAGATTTATTAAATACTAATCTTATTAATAACCAAAATAATCAATAAAATCTATTATTTATTTTCTTCCGAGTCCAGGCTCATTATTTGAAGAAGCAATTCTTGAGGCAAAGCTACCACTTGAACCTAATTGAACACTTTTTAATTTACTAGAAATATCATCAATCTCATTTCCTGTTTTTTCTTCACTTCTAGATTGAGCTTGAATAGTTTCCATACCTTGTTCAACAAGTTTCATAAATTCTTTTCCACCTTCATTGCCTTCAATGAAAAAAGCATCTTTAGTAATTACAGTACCGTTTTCATTTTTGATAATCACCCCTTTTTCTTCTATAATTTGTGTCATAATTTCAGCCTTAGGATCATTTAATATTTTTGCAGCTTTCCAACATTCTAGTGTTGTTTTCCCATATGGAAAAATACTAATTACATTATATCCTTCATTAGATAAATGTTTAGCTATTCCTGAAGAATGTAGCCCACCAACTTTTACAATTACATTTTCACCGTTAGATTTTTTCAATATTTCATTAGCCATAAACTTATCTCTTACATGAATTAATTCTTCTTCAGACATGGCGTTAGGATCTTGGATAATACTTTGTAATTCGTTTAATTTATATTTTAGAGTTTCAAACTCTTTATCGCTTAATGCTTTACTTTCTTCAATTTTTTTTAAAAAATCAGGTTGAAATATTGCGGTGAAGTTATTAAAAATTTTAGTAGGAGAGATAATTGCATAAATTTCCCCTAACAAGTTTTGAGCCTTTCCTTGTCTTTTTTCAAACTCTTCGGCAAGATTATGATTGCTATCAATTTTTAATTCAACGGTCATATCTAAGTCTTTTAACTTTTCTACAACATTTTTAACAGTAAGTAGTGATGTATATTGTAACCTATCAACCACACTTTTTTGAAATTCTATATCACTTTCCCTTATTTCTTTAGAAACATTTTCATATCCTTTACTAAGAAACTCTGTATTTAACTTCACATAAGCAGGGTCATCTATTGAAATTTTTTTTAACTCTTCCAGAGGATTTACTAATGAAGAATTTTTTAAATAATTTTGCTCGTACAATTCAAGACTATCAAAACGATCATGGTTTTCAAAATAAACTCTTTCAAAACCTTTACCTTTTAAATTTTCTAATTGTGAGGCAAAAACAGTTGAATTTTCAATATCATAATGCATTTCACCAACGATTATAGCTGTTTTATTATTTTTCATTTTATGGCCCCATTATTATTCTTTGCATATAATAATAGTAACATAAATTACATTAAGAATTAGTTAATTTGTTAAATATTTTTTAACTTATTGTAATTTCAAGATTTATAATTGTAATTAATTGAAAATAAGAATTATAACCTTCTAATAAATATATTTTTCAATTATTTATTAAAACTTTCTTACCATTCCTGTAACTACTCCCCATATTTGAAGCTGTTGTTCGTTTTCAAAAGTTATAGGTAAATAGTTTTCATTTTCAGGTATTAGCATAATTTTACCATTTTTTTTATAAAGCCTTTTAACTGTTAGGTCATTATCTATAATTGCTATTACTATTTTACTGTGAATAGCCTGAAGGGATTTATCAACAATTAATATATCATTTTCAAGAATTCCTGCGTTTATCATAGAATCACCACCTACCCTTACTAAAAAGCTAGAAGCAGGGTGATTTATAAGATAATCGTTTAAATCAAGTTTTCTTTCAATAAAATCATCTGCTGGCGAAGGAAAGCCTGCCGAGATTTTAGAAGCGCTTATTTCTATTTCAAGTGAACTTAAGTTATTTGTATCAAAAATTTCTTTAACAAATGTCATTTCTTTAATATTATAATAATTTAATATTCTTATTTTAGTTTTATCTTATTTAAATTCATAATACAACCAACTAAAAGTTAAGCAATTTTATTCCTAATATAACTAAAGTGGTTTTAATTGACTCTTAAACTAATACTTTAAATTCCCATTTACAAAATTTAATTTATCATTAAAAAGATATAATAGCATATTTATGAGATACAAATGGGCAAACTTTCTACATCACAATATTTAAAAATTGGTAAAGAGCTTGATGAAAACAATTCTGAACCATTTTATAAAATATTTAATAGCGACAATCCTATTGCGATACAGCAATTGGTAAATACTCATGATTTTTTAATATTTAAAACCGCGATAATACAAAAGAATTATAAGATGGTTGAGGATATTTTAGAATATCTACACAATAATAAATTTTATAAAATCAAGAACAAAGCTTTAGCATGTAGAGCTATATTTTATACTACAAATAACGGCGAAGACTTAAAATGTCAGTACTTTCCTTTTATTTTCGCCTGCAAGGAAGGAGATATAAAATTTTTCAATATTTTCTTACAATTTTGCGCTGATTTGGAAGAAATGCTTTCAACAGGCGAGTATTTAGGATTTGATTTAGTTTGCGAGTATAATCACTTTGAATTAGCCCAGCATTTTCTTAAGATCGCAAAAAACTTAGGCTTATTAAACACTATATTCAATAATAATCCTTATTTTTTTGCTCTTGCATGCAGGCATGGAAATTACGAAATAGTAGATTTACTTATAAAAGAAGCACCAAAAGAAAAAAAACAAATTCTATTTATTTCAAGAGATTTTGAAGGATTAATACTTTCAGTTATACATAAGCATTATAAAGTGGCTGATCTTATTATAAATAATATGAATATGACAAGTTTAGTAAGCTTTATTCATAATTTAGATAAATTTTTTCCAATTACAAAAAATGATAAACATAATTTTATTGAAAGTTTAAAATATATATTACCTAGTGTTTTTGTAGAGATAGAGTATAAGCTCATTAAAAAAAATTATACTATTACACAAATTGAAAACGAATTTCTTAAAATTGTTCAAAAAATAAAAAACTCAAAAGCTGGAAAAAATGTTTTTAAGGAATTTTTTAATTTAGCAGTTTTAAAATACGATATTAACTTTTTATTTGCTACACTTCCTAAGGAATTAAATTGGGAAATAATTTCAAAATCATTAAATTTTCCTAGCAGTTTAAGCTCTTCTCAAAAAGAAACGTTTATTAGGTATTTTATCCATTTTCCTGAAAAAAGAATGCTTGAAGATTCAATGGATTTAGAAAACACTCAAGAAATTCCTGATGATAATTTTAATTCACCTTCTTCGCTCGGTTGGCGTAATATAATAGATATTTCACTTCAAGAGATAGAAGAAGCCCTTTCTTTAAATAATAAATCTTCTTCACAAAAGAAAATTTAGCTGCTAATAAAATGAAAACTATATATAGGAACTTATGGACGATATTTTAATTAATTTTAGTCATTTGATTTTATCTTTAACTGATACACGTATTGTTACGTTAATTGCGACTATTGGATTCTTAGCAATTTCAAAAAAGACTTTTTCTAAAGCTATAATTTTAATTTTAATAACTATGCCTTTAAACGCATATTTAAAATCTATATTTAAAATACCTTTAAATCCTACAATAGGTAAAATAGGCTGGGCTTTTCCAAGTGGTCACATGCAAACCGCTTTTGTATTTTGGGGGATAATATTCTGGGAATACAAAAATATTATCATTCGTTTTTTCGTTGGCGCTTTAATGATTTGTATAGGTTTCGCTTTAGTTTACCTTAGATATCATAATATTATTGATATTTTAGGAGCAATTGGGTTTGGGTTAGTTGAGTTAATGTTATTCAAATTAATAACTAATCGTAAAGATGAAGCCATAGTTCCACTTTTAGGGTTTTTACTTGCCTGGGTAAGTTTATTTTTAATCAATGTAGCGTCTAAATCGCATAATAATCTTTGGCTTGCTTGTGGAGGATTATTCGGATTTAGCACAGGTTACTATTTAACGCTGGCTCAAAATCTCAAATCGAAAACATATATTACCTTACCGCTTGGAGTTGCAGGTGCTGTATTAATTTATTTATTTGCCCCTTATTTGTTAAAACAAGTATTCAAATCTAACGTAGCTATTTTTGCCCAATTCTTTATTTTAACTTTTTGGGTAAGTTTTGCCGCAGAAAAGATAGCTAATATAACAAATAAAATAAAAAATTAACTAATACTACGCGTTATTTATTAAAAAAATTGCAAAAATTAATACTTTAACCCCTATATGATAAATTTTTACTAATAAAATCTCATTAAGTAATTTATAATCATTGCTTTTAAAATCATTCTGAGTTATTTTTTATTAAAAGCGAGTTATGAAAATTGCTAAACTATTTTAAATGTTTGACATTTATGACAGGATATAACGTAATTTTCAAGCCAGGCTTAAATTAAAGAAATTAATTCTTTAGTTTAATTTTTGACTTACGCTCACTTTTTATACTTAACGCCGAACTTAGGAGAATATCGATGGCAGAAGTTAAAGGTACCGTTAAATGGTTCAATAATACAAAAGGTTATGGTTTTATTGCACCAGAAACTGGTGAAAAAGATGTGTTTGTTCATATTTCAGCTCTTCAATCAGCTGGGATTAGAACTTTAAATGAAGGTCAGTCAGTTAGTTTCGATTTAGAAAACAAACAAGGCAGAACTTCTGCAATTAATCTTAAAGTTGACTAAGATTATTAAGTAACACATTATAAAGAGCGTACGAAATCCTATCTCATAGATCAATCATAAATAGACTGTAAGAAAGTTTTAGCCGCGAGGCTAATAGAGGTGTATACTCAAAATTTGGGATTTGATAAAAAAGAAATTAAAGCAAATTTATTAAAAAAAATGTTTTAATTTAGTAAAATCAAATCCCAAACATTTTAAAATCTAAAAAATACAAATTTTCAAAAAGTTTATTTCGTTCTTATCGCTCCCAAAAATTTTTAAGCTTTACAAAAACATTATTTAAGTAAATTACTAATATTAAAAATTGGAAATATAATCCAATTTATCATTTGATGAGAAAAATTAATGGTTAATATTGTAATTAGAATATTTGAAGAAAAAGATATTATATCAATTGAAGAAATCCTAAAAATTACTGAGTGGGATAACCAATATATAAATGGTCAATTAGAGGCAATAAAAAACCTTTGCACACGTAATACAGGGGAAATTCAAGTTGCTATCAATAACGATGTAATTGTTGGCTTTATTCAAGTTGAACATTATAATTGGAATAGATTGAGTCATATACATGGGCTAATTGTACACCCAGATTTTAGAAGACTCGGAATTGCAAAAAAACTCGTTAAATCCATAGAAAACTCCTCTAAAGCTAACGATAACCGAGGCATTTTTGTAGATACTCCAATTAATAATTTTAATGGTAGAAAATTTTACACTTCTATTGGTTTTAATGAAGCATATATTATGCCAAATTTTTATGAAAATAATTTAGATGGCGTTACATTTCAAAAATTCTTTGAAAAAAATTATAAAATTGATTTGAATACAGTATTTGAGGAATTAAAATCTAGAGAACCTATATTCCACCATCCGGATAAATTTGGAAAAAATGAGCAAGATATTTTAGAACAAATGTGCGAAGGATTTTGGGAAGTAGGAGCATCAGGGAATGTATATACACAGCAGGACGCTCTTGAAATATTACCTATTCGTTACAATGACCCAAATTACCACGATATTTGGGAAGCTAAAGACTTTAAAATTATGCAAATAGCTCCAAACAATTATTTATTGACTTATATTCTTATTCAAAACAATACAAGAATTACAAGAAGATCAACAATTTGGCGTAAGCAAAATGATAAATGGAAAATACTTTATCATCAAGGGACTATCGTGTCCGAGACTAACCCCTGACCTGAATATAGAGTTTAAGCTAATAAATAATTACTTATTATGCTTATTGATTTCATCCTCAATTTTTTTTCATAAATTTATTTAAAAAATACTAGACTAGAAAAACTTTTCTTGTATAATCCCCTTTCAACTGGGCCTGTAGTTCAGTGGTTAGAACGCACCGCTCATAACGGTGTTGTCGTAGGTTCGAATCCTGCCAGGCCCACCACTTATGCTCAATTAATATGTTAAAACGCATTACAAATTTTTTCTTACACCTTCTCTTTTTATTTTTCCGTTTTATCTTAATCTTTTTTTCCTTTAACACTGCTTCAAATATTTGTGGAAAACTAGCAAAATCTATAGGTAAATTTCACAAAGCTTCAAAAATAGCTTATAAGAATTTAAAAAACATTTATCCAGAAAAAACAGATGAAGAAATAAAGGTAATTATAGAGAAAGTATGGGAACATTTAGGAAGGAATTTTGGTGAATTTGTTAAATTAAATTCATTATCGAAAGAAGAAATTTTGAATTTAGTTGAACATTCTGAGTTACAAAACTTACAAAAATACCTTAAAGAACATCCAAAAGTAATAATAGTTTCTGGTCATTTCGGTAATTGGGAAATAGCTCCTAAAGTTGCTAATTATTTTAACATACCTTTTTATCTAATTTATCGTCATGCCAATAACAAATACTTTGATCGTGAAATTAATAAAATTCGCTTAAAATATGTAAAAGGTTTATTCGATAAAGGCATACAAGGAGCTCGCAATTTAGTAAAAACATTACTTCAAAGTGAAAATTTCATTTTATGTATGCTGGTTGATCAAAAGTTAAACACAGGTATAAAATCTAATTTTTTAGGTAAATCTGCTAATACTTCTACATTTGCCGCAGAACTTTCATGTAAATATAAAATGCCAATTATTATGGCACGAATTGAGCGAATTAACATGGAACCAAAATTTAAAATTAAAATAGGCCCATATTTAGATGAACATTTACAAAAACCAACAAACTATAGCGATTTAACCCAACAGTTAAATGATATAATTGGCACCTGGATTCATGAATCACCTGAGCAATGGTTCTGGGTTCATAAAAGATGGTCTTAATAATTTTCTTCTTCGTATTCTTCGTCTTCCTCATCATCTTCTTCTGCCCCTACATCATGTAGAGGCTCATTGGGTATTTCTCTTGGATCTTCTTCTGGTTCATCATTTGGTTCTTCTACAGGAAATTCTTGCGGGATTTCTGGAGGTTCTTTAGGAGGCTGAAATAGGGTTTTATTTTTAATTATAGCAAAGATATTACTAAACATCTTTTCCTCCCTCACAAAAGGTTAAAATTCTGTTTATTATATATTTTTATTTTACTTCAATTGAATTAAATGAAAAGACTTTTTAACAATAATTTCAATTTTTAATTATGAACTATAAATTAATAAGTGGTCTCAATATATAATAAACTTATATAATATTCTTAGACCAAGCTTGACAACATAGGCTTTTTTTGTATAATCGCCACTCAATAGCACCCTTAGCTCAGCTGGATAGAGCATTTGACTACGAATCAAAAGGTCGGGCGTTCGAGTCGCTCAGGGTGCGCCATTAAACTCTTTCTTTATTTTTTACATTAGTTCTACTTAATATTTATAATCCTACCTAGCTAAATTTATTATTTAATTTACCTAATGGTTATTGATTTTTTTTACTTAATAACTATATATACCTTTAACAAAAGCAATTAGGTATAAATAGGTAATATATGACTGAAACAATTAATGAAACTAAACATCAATTTAATGCAGAAGTTGGAAAAATTCTTCAACTAATGATTCATTCTTTATATACCAATAAAGATATTTTCCTTCGTGAACTTATTTCAAACTCATCAGATGCTATTGATAAACTTCGCTATTTATCAATAACTAATCCTGATCTTTCAAAAGATGACCATAATTATAAAATTACAATTGAAACAAATGAGCAAGATGGAACCATTACAATTACTGATAATGGTATCGGTATGAGCAAAGATGAGCTTATTAATAATCTTGGTACTATTGCAAAATCAGGAACTCAGGCCTTCTTAGAGCAAATTACAGGTGATGCTAAAAAAGATACTCAACTTATTGGGCAATTTGGGGTTGGGTTTTATTCATCATTCATGGTTGCTGAAAGTGTAACTGTAAAATCGCGTCGCGCAGGAAGCGATGAAGCATGGGAATGGAAATCGTTAGGAGATGGTGAATTTACAATAAAAGAAGATAATTATGATAAACGTGGAACAAAAATAATTTTAAAATTACGTGAGAATTCTAAAGAATATTTAGACCGTCATAGAGTAAGTTATGTTGTCAAAACATATTCAGATCATATTTCAGCACCAATAACCTTTATTGATTCAGAAGGTAAAGAAGAAAACTTAAATAGCTCATCTGCTCTTTGGACAAAGAGTAAATCTGAAATTAGCGATGAGGAATATAAGAATTTTTATAAAGCGGTTTCACATCAATTTGATGATCCGTGGATGGTATTACATAATAGAAATGAAGGGTTAGTAGAATTTACTAATCTTCTTTTTATTCCAAGCCGTAAACCTTTTGACCTCTTTCATCCAGATAGAATGGCACGTGTAAAATTATATATAAAAAAGGTATTTATAACCGAACAAGTTGAATTAATTCCTGCATATTTAAGATTCTTAAGAGGGGTGGTTGATTCTCAAGATTTACCTTTGAATATTAGCCGTGAAACCTTACAACATAACGCAGTTTTAGAAAAAATAAAACGTGCAATTATTAAAAGAGTACTGAGCGAACTGAAGAAAAAAGCTGAAAATAATTTAGAAGAATATAAAGCATTTTGGGAAAACTTTGGAGCAGTACTTAAAGAAGGCTTGTGCGAAGGCGGTGAATTTAGAGACGATATTCTTGAAGTATGTCGTTTCAATAGTACTCATGATAATGAACAAACCGTAAGCCTTGCTGATTACATTTCAAGAATGAAAGAAGGGCAAAACACTATATATTATCTAACAGGCGATTCTTTAGAATCATTGAGGAAAAGCCCACAATTAGAAGGTTTTGTATCACGCGGCATAGAAGTGCTTTTATTTAATGATCATGTTGATGAATTTTGGGTAAATGTTGTTCAAGAATATAAGGAAAAAGAAATTAAATCGATTACACGTTCTGAAATTGACTTAGAAAACAATAACTTATCTGAAGAGGCAAAAAAAGACGAAGAAGACACTAAAGAAAGATTTACAAAATTAACTAATCATATAAAATCCCTGCTTGGTGATAGTATAAAAGAAGTTAAGCTTTCCAAGAAGTTAACAGAAAGTCCAACTTGTCTCTCTGTGCCTGAAGGTGCAATGGACATAAGAATGGAACGTTTCTTGCTAGAACAAAAACAGCTAAATAGTGGTTCAGCTAAGATTTTTGAAATTAATCCTAAGCATGATATCATTAACTATTTGGCAAATAAGGAAAGTTTTGGACCTGAAGATGATATGCTTATAAAAATCCTCTTTGATCAGGCATGCATCGTTGAAGGTGAACCAGTTAATGATGCTAGTGAATTCGCTAATTTTGTTACAAATGTATTAAAAAAAGCTTACTTGTAACAAATAAGTTTAATTTTTTATTAACCTTAAAAGGGTTAATTTGTAAAAAAATTGTATACACTTAATGTTTTGCTATTGCATTTTTTAAGTAAATTTGTTATTATTTAGATAACAAAAAGTTAATTTTGTTAAATCACAAGGAGTTACTACAATGTTGAATGAAAATACAGCAATTAGATCTGAAGATGAATTAGAAATTATGGGTGATGTTAACTACGTAAGAAAATCTTCTTCTTTAGTTTCTGAAGCTCTTAATAAAGGTTGCGACGTTATCCAGATGGCTAACGGTGACATTTATATTACTGAAACAAAAACCGTTACCTTTCATTATACCTATGATAAGAAAAAAGGTAAAATGATTCGTGTAAACAATGGCGGTAGAATGAAAAGAGTTAAAAAAGACGATTTTCTTAATAACGCTGATGAATTAGTTGATGACTTAGAAGGTGAAATGGCATAACTCCTGCCTTTTTTGCTAAAGAATCTATATATAAAAAAATGGCTTTAACAGCCATTTTTTTATATATATTTATACAATCATAAGTTGCATTATAGCGCGTACCAACATAATAAATTAATAATTATTAAAAAACATTTAGTTAATAGTTACTTTCAGTTGACACAACTTAACTTTTGTATAAAATTAAAGTTGTTATATTACTTAAATTCCCTCTCTTTGGAGAAATTTATGAGTAAATTAATGAGCCATTTATTAACTTATATGTCCACTACTTTTGCGAGTGCAAATAACTATTTCTCTCCAACAAAAAGTGAAATAGAACAAAAATCTATTACTTTAATTAATAAAGAAGTAGAAACCTCCCACCTAGAAGCCTTAGTCGATAAATTAAATTCCTCTGAATATATTACTCAAAAAGCTTATTTGTTAAAATTTCTTTTTGGAATAGAACTTGAAAAACTAACTGACCTAGAAGATGGACATCTTAAAGATGAAGATTATCCTGAACTAATAGAAATAATCAATGGACGCAGTAATAAAATTTTACCCGTTATTATGCAATCTCATGGAGATCACTGGATAACACTTATATTAAGTACTGAAATAATTAATGATAATAATATAATTTATAAAATTAAAATCTTTGATTCTTTAGGAACTGACTTTGAAAATTCTGAAAGAAAGTTAAAAGCAGAAAATAGAATAATTGATTCTATTAAGCCTTTTATAAAAAAATTTTCAGCAGATCATAGCAACCGGAATCCCGAAGTTGAAATTGAATTCATTAATAATAGATTAGCACAAGAAGATAAAATCTTTTGCGGCATAGCAAGTGTTTATAATTTATTGTTAGAATTATATGATATCAAATTAAATGATAAGATTTTTATTCAAAATTTTTCTAACAGAGGTACTTTAAGTAATTTATATTTGAGAATACTCTTACATGACATGTTGAATAAAAGCTCAATATCAGATAATGATAATATTGAAGCTAAAATAGAACATTACTTATATGCGTTATTAACAGCAAAAACATTTGGACTTAAACCCTCAGTTTCAGAGAACAATATAACTAAATTGTGTACATTGATTAGCCCTGACGACGAGCAATCTAAATTTATAACTGATATTATAAGAAATGATATTACCAAACTTTTAGATGAACAATTTAAAGAAATTAAAGAACTTGAAAAAGATAGATACAATTTATTACCAATATTTACATTGTGTTTAGTGATACTAACTGCCCTATTTAACTTAGTAACTTCATATACTGCTGCGCATTTAATGATTGCAATTCCTTCTTTATCGTTAGCAGGCAGTTATTTAATTCAAAATAGCTTAAATAATGCAAATGAAGAATTATTAAGCCATATTCTAGATAAAAAAATAGATGAGTTTGTTCCAGCTAAAATTAAAGATGAACCCTCAGAAAGCTTGAGGAAAAAAGAAGAGGATTCTTTAATACTATTAAAAGAACAAACAATTTACCGTAAGTCAAACTAATTAAATTTGGTACACCTGGGGCGATTCGAACGCCCGACCTTCACCTTCGGAGGGTAACGCTCTATCCACTGAGCTACAGGTGCAAATGATGATAAAATACGTTATAAAACTACCCTTTTCAAGCTAAAACTCATTATCTTTTAGATATAATTTATTAAAAATTCTGTAAATAAAATTAAAAATAATTATTTCTAATGTTAAATTATTAGTTGACCTAAAGAGACAAAAGATTAACAATCAGTCTATTTACTAGACGCTATTAATCTTGAATTAGGAGCGATATATGAAAAAATCAGAATATACTTCCTTTCATATAGAAAATTATAATTTAGATAATATCCACGAAATAAAATTAGTTAAAACCTATAATACTAATTTACATGCGGTATATAAATTAAAGGAAGAAGGGGATAAAGTAATAAACATTCCTTTTAAAGAACTATCAGATTTTTTAAGCTCGAAAAAAACTATCACTTATTTAGAAATTGATTTTAATTTAGGTGATCTTGATGACGAAGAATGCAAATCGTTTCTTAAAACCTTTAAAAATAAAATTATTTTAAGCCTTCATATTCCTCAAGTTAATTATTCTAATAATCAAACCGCTGATTTAATCTCAGCATTAATAAATAATAATTCCATTTACTACCTTAAAATTGATATAAAATATGCTTATTTAGATTTTAAAGCTAAAGATAAAATTATTTCCACCTTGAAGGATACTAATAATATTAAAGCTATCGATCTAGAATTTGAGAGATCTACATCAAATTTAGTAGAATTAATAATAAAAAATTCCTTATCAATTACACATTATCGTTTATATCCTTTTTCATGCGATGAAAAATATATAATTCCCTCTTTGGTTAATGTTTTAAAAATAAATAAAGTTATACGTAATATAGAAATATATTGTTTTGATGAAAGTTTTGAAGATTCTATTAAAAATCTTATTAAATATAATAATATTGAGCAAATAAACATTTATTATAACCCACATTACTCTTCAAAAAAACCGATTTCTATATATCGTAATCGTGATAAACAAAAATTACTAGGATATGAAAATGATTTAACACAAGAAGTTATAAAGAGTGAAGATCAAATAAACTTCAGTAATTTTGAAGCTCTAGCTTATGGATACTTATTATATTTCAAAAATATGCATGATAGTCAAGAAGTTAACGGTCAAAAGATTTTAAATCAAGATTTATTGAATAGCTTAATCTATAAAAATATTGAAAAATGGAGAGATAAAGGTTTTCAAAAAAAATTTTTTCCTTCAAATGTTTCAATAGTTTCACTTTATCATAAACGTAGATTTTTTTTAACTAATTATACGAGTCGTTTCCTATCAATTTTTAACAAAACCTTTTCTTATCATAAAGATAAACTTTATGATAATTTAAGAACTATTTTTATTTATGATTCTGTAAATTCTGTTTTAAATAACTTTTCTTTTTTTTGCACCCTCTACCCTATTGTTAAGGGAATATGTAAAAATGGATATAATGCCCTAGATGAAGATAGAACCAGAATAATACCTAAACAGAAAAACTTTAATTATTTTAATCCATTTAATATAATAATTAATTGCTTATTTAACAATAAACTAATGAAATATACCGGTACTGTTATTTCTAAATTAACTTCATATGATAAGTCTTCTAATGATGAAATTACTTCACCTTTGTCGTCTGATATCTTTTTTATGCATATTGTTCCACATTTAGTAGCTTCAGAACATCCTGAATTCCGACAGGGGTTTGAAAATGATTCATTAAAACAAAATCATGAATTAAGTTCAAAATATTCAAATGGAAAAAATTGTATTATATTATAACCCTGGCGTTGGAGTGTTAATTCCAAATTCATTACGTAGAGCACGAGTCATAATAAACATACCAATAGCAATCATTGGCATTGATAATAATTGACCCATTGTAAAATGAGAAATAATATAACCAATATGTTCATCCGGCTCTCTAAATACTTCCATTATTACTCTAAAGAACCCATACATAGCTAAAAAGGTTCCAGAAACAAAACCTCTTTTTTCATATAATTTTGTTTTTAAAAATAAATAGTTAAGCACAGAAAATAAAATTACACCTTCAAAAAATGCTTGATAAAGTTGACTTGGATGTCTGGGAATATTTCCACCATCTGGAAATACTACACCCCATGCGCCATTAGTAACTTTCCCATAAAGCTCGCCATTAATAAAATTAGCAATTCTTCCTAGAAATAAGCCAATTGGCACTGCAGGTGCTACTATATCACTTAAAGATAATAACTTTATTTTATATTTGCGGCAGTAAAGATACATTGCTACCACTACACCTATAAGACCGCCATGAAAAGACATTCCACCTTCCCATGTTTTCATAATTTTTATAGGCTCGCTAAAATATTCCATTGGTTTATAAACCAAAACATATCCTAAACGTCCCCCTATAATAATCCCTAAAATCGCATAAACTAATAAATCGTCTAAATCTTTTTCAGTAGCGAGATGAAGTTTTATATTAAGCTTTTTAATATACCATAAACCTATTAAGGCTCCTAAGGCATAAGCAATACCGTAATAAGTAACGCTTAACGGACCTATATTAAATAAAATAGGATTAATATTATGGAAAAAAACTGTTGTCATATTAATGATTCTCTTATACTATAACTAATAGTAACAATTAAAATTAGTTTTTTATATAAAAAAAGCATGTCTAGCAATAACTTTTTTGAAGAATTACAAAAACTTACAGCAAGTGCCTTCAATACTATGGCAGGTTCAGCCAAACATGTTGAGGAAGGCTTTAAGCATAACATGGAAGCAATTCTAAGAAAAATGGATTTTGTTAAACGTGAAGAACTTGATTTACTTCGCGAAGCTCTAACACAAGCCCTTCAAAAACAAAAAGAACTTGAAGCACAAATTAAAATTTTAGAAGAAAAGTGCAATGCTTTAAGCGTTTCAAACAATATTGAGATAGAAGAAGATAATCACATCAGCTCATAAAACCCTATTATAGGTTTTATTCTATAAATAACCCCGGAGAAATATATGTTTTTAAATAGTAAGATTAAACCTTATGCTATTTGGTTAATTCCATTGTTTTTTTTTGCATATCAGTTTATTTTACGTAACTCTCCAGCATTACTAATTGATGACTTAATGTTACATTTTAAAATTAATGCTAGCCAATTCGCTCTCTTTTCATCAATGTTTTATGTAACATATTCATTAATGCAAATCCCAACCGGTTTATTACTTGATAGATTTAACCCAGGAATAGTTCTCTCATCTCTTATTTTAACGTATACATTCGGTGCATATCTTTTTAGTATTACCGATAATTTTCATTTAGCAGTTTTTGCAAGAATGCTTATGGGTATTGGGGCAACTGCAGGCTTTTTAGGAGGGGCTAAAGTTATAAGCCTTTATTTTCCAAAGAGTAAATATAGTATTTTAATTTCTCTAACTTTTACTGCAGGTTTTTTAGGGGCCATTTATGGTGGTAAACCAGTTTCAATTCTTATGCAAGAATTTGGTTGGCATGAAATTTTTGCCATATTTACTACATTTGGTATTGTAATCGCATTACTTAGCTCCATTTTTATAAGAAAAAATATTGAGGAAAAAAATGATATTAAATTTAGAGATATCCTAAAGGATATAAAAGAAGTTTTCTCTAATAAAAATATAGTTTTAGTAGCATTGTTTGGTGGTTTTATGATGGGCTCTACCGAAGGATTTGCTGATGCCTGGGGGGTTAAATATTTAGTAAGTAATTATGGTTTTGATAAACATGATGCTTCTCTTGCAGTTTCAATGATTTATTTAGGACTTGCTTTAGGCGGACCATTCCTTGTTTTATTTGCAGAAAAATTCTCTAATTATTACATAACTACCTTTTTTTCAGGAATAATAATGGTAATTTGCTTTGGAATATTTTTACTTCCAATTAAACTTACATTTATTGCAGCTTTCGTTATTTGCCTTTTTATTGGAATTTCCTCAGGTTCCCAAGTACTTATATTTAGTATTAATGATACACTTACAAATAAAAACCATGCAGCATTAACTGCCGCATTAACCAATTCAATTGTTATGTCATTTGGATTAATTATTCATCAGACTATTGGGTTTATTATTGATTTTAGTTTTAAAAATGGCGAAAGTAATAACAGCAATTTTTCACTTGAATACTTTAAAATTGCTTTAAGCGTAATTCCTGTGCTTATGATTATTGGCTCTGTTGGGATTATTGCAATGAAAAGAAATAAACAAAATTAGTAGGCTGAAATATGATGGATAGTATACATATTATAACAAGAGCTATAATTACAAGTAATAACCACTTACTTGTTTGTTTTGACCCACGAAGACCTCAAAATGATATTTACTATTATTTACCAGGTGGTCACGTTGAGCATGGTGAAAGTGTTGAAACAAGCGTTATTCGTGAGTTAAAAGAAGAAACTGGTTTTGAATTTACTATTGAAAAATTTTTAGGCGTATTTGAACACTATTTTAATCCGATTAGTAGTGTAAAAGTGTGCCATAATCATGAATATAACTTTCTTTTTAAAGTTAATTCTAAAGAAATGCATTTTAAATCATTACTTCCACAAATAGAATCACATGTAAATTTTAAATGGATTAATTTAAATGAATTAAATAATATAAGGTTATTACCTTCCAAGCTTATAACCCTTATACCAGAATTACTTGAGCACAATCATAATTCAACTTTATATAGTGTTATAGAATAATATTTAAACTTTTAGTGTTAGCTATTCCAGTTTATTCCTTATTTAAAAGCCTTATTTTCTAATTTAGTTATTGCCAAATATATTTTTTTTGTTACAATGCCCTCTGTTAAGAATAACACGCGCTCTTAGCTCAGCTGGATAGAGCAACAGACTTCTAATCTGTAGGTCAGAGGTTCGAATCCTCTAGAGCGCGCCATTTCCCCCATATTTAAATTAAGTAAGGTTTTCGGCATGGACATTTCTAAGATCAGCGCAGGTGAAAAAATTCCAGAAGAATTTAATGTTATTATTGAAATTTCTCAAAATTCAGCTCCAATAAAATATGAATTCGATAAAGAAAGCGGAGCACTTTTTGTTGATCGTTTTGTTCAAACCCCTATGCATTACCCATGTAATTATGGTTTTATTCCAAATACCCTTTCGGCCGATGGCGACCCAGTCGATGTACTAGTTCATACACAAATTTCGATTATGCCAGGAGCAGTTATTAAAGTTCGCCCAATTGGCGTTTTAATTATGGAAGATGAATCTGGACTTGATGAGAAAATTTTAGCTGTACCGGTAGCTAAACTTGACAAATTTTACGATAATGTAAAATCATACAAAGATCTCCCGGAAATACTTATTAGTCAAATTAAACACTTCTTTGAACATTATAAAGATCTGGAAAAAGGTAAGTGGGTAAAGGTAAAAGAATGGCATGATGAAAATGAAGCTAAGAAAATTATTGAACAAGGCGTAAAAAACCATAAAGGTTAAATATGGAAAGTAAACAAGTTATAGTTGCATCTTTTTACACATTTGCCGATTTAGGTGATTTAAATAAACTTCGTGAAGACCTGCTCAATTTATTAAAATCTAATAATGTTAAGGGTACAATTTTACTTGCAACAGAAGGTTTAAATTCAACAATTACAGGATCAAGAGAAAACATTGATATTGTAAAAGCATATTTAACATCTGAATTAAAATTTGATTTAGATGAAATACATTATAAAGAATCAAAATCTGATTTTCTTCCTTTTAGCAAAACTAAAGTAAAAATTAGAAAAGAAATTGTAACTTTCGCTCAAGATGTTGATGTTAATGGCAAAAAAGGAAAATATCTTACATCTCAAGAGTGGGAAGACTTCATTAAAGATGAAAATAACGTGGTTATTGACACTCGTAATGAATATGAGTTTGAGGAAGGTCATTTTATTAACTCAGTCAATCCCCATATAAATAAATTTACCGAATTTGCTGAATGGTTAAAGAAGAATAAAGAAAAATTTAAAGATAAAAAAGTAGCTATGTTTTGCACAGGCGGTATTCGCTGCGAAAAATCAACAGCATATTTAAAGCAACTTGGTCATGATGAAGTTTACCATTTGAAAGGCGGAATCTTAAAATACCTAGAAGAAACTAAGAACCAAAACAAGCTTTGGAAAGGTAAATGCTTTGTATTTGATGATAGAACTACTGTTAACGATCAATTACAAACTGATTCAAGCAATCTTGATTCCTAAAAAACTATTTATAAGTTATATTAAATCCTTACTTCCATCGTTTTTTTATTTTCTGGTGGTAAAATAGGATCAATAATAGCTCGAGCTACTTTATACCCTATAACCCCGCCGATTAAGGCTCCTAAACCACCTGTTGCATCACCTACTTGTTTAGAATATGATTCTACAAATCTCTTTTCTAAATGCTTAGGGTCTTTCATATTAGCTAATAACTCAATACCCTTAATATTTCTAAGATAATTTACATCAAATTTAGCCTGTCCAATAGATAACCCTATAAAGGCTCCAAGTCCTTCAAAATATGTGCTAAGTATACAAGCAAACGCTATTATAAATGCTGCAATAATTAGATTTCTCATGATTTACAGTATAAAAGTTAACTTTATATTAAAATATAGCTTTTAAATTACAAGTCAAGCACATCGAAATTTTACTCATTATTAAAAATATATTCTTGTGGAGAGTTAACCAAACAAACTATATTCATTTCTTTTGGCTCTTGCAAAAAGCTTCCATCAAGTATTTGAGAATTTACTTCATTAAATAATTCATAAATATTTGAATCATCAAAATTTTCATCAAGGAAATAATATTCTGAATATAATTTCCCATTATTGCTAACTGCCATGTGATTTTTATAATTTGATTCTATAGTGTATTTAATGTCATCAAATCCTTCTCTTTTATCTCCAACTACTTCTAACCTAGGATCAACGCTATTTCTAATAGCTACAAACATTCTTTTATCATTTTGGTCAGTAATAACATATACACTTCCAATTTGATTGACTTCATTATTTTCATTATCTAAAGGCACAAATGCATGAGTTGCTTGAATGCTATATTTATTCATTTTTTTATTCTCAAATAATCGTATTATTACTTTACTCAAAAGTCCAATCTGAAATAAAAGTTAAAGCTAGTTGTTTACATCCTTCCATAAAATTAGCTTCCTCAGTTTGAGAATTAATTTTAGTTATCATTTCTAAAACATGTGAATCATCAAAATCATTTTCTTTATAAAAATATTCACAGAAAACTACGCCTTTATTAGTAATTTTCATATGATCTTTAAATTCTGATTTAATAATATATTTCTCATCTTCAAAACCATCTCTTTCATCACCTACTAATGGAATATTTTCATCGATTCCCATTTTACAGGTTAGTAAAAAATGTTTTCCATTTTGGTCAGTAATTCTATGAACAGTACCTTCATAAACCATATTAACATTCTGATTTTTACTATTCTCAATAATATTAAAAAAGGAACTTGAATTTAAATTATATTTTGTCATCTTTACACTCTCAACTAATAATCTACATTAAAATTATATATTAGTAATTTTAAGATAAAAGATTATTTAAGTATGAATCTATAATTATTTTAAAATTTGAATATATATAGCAGCCTTAAAGTTAATTTCTGTACATATTCAGAGATAAAGTATAAAAATAAGAGGTAAGTAAAATTTATATGTTTTTAGAAGGCGATAGTTATTGTAACATTACTTAATGCTAATTGCTGTTTAATCACTTCATGAATACGCTTTAATCCTTCCTTTGTATAGGATTCAAATCTGAGAACCAATGCAGGCTGAGTATTAGAAACTCTTAATAACCACCATCCGTCTTCGCATTCAACTCTAAGACCGTCAATATCATTATACTGGGCAGCTTGCTTATTTAACCTTTCTTTTATTTCTTCGATTACACCAAATTTACGTTCATCACTACACTCGATTCTAACTTCAGGCGTAATGAAACTTTCAGGTATTGTATCTACCATTTCAGATAAGGTATTATGTTGCGATATAAGTTCGATTAATCTTAATGCTGCATATATACCATCGTCAAAACCATAATATCTATCAGCAAAGAAAATATGACCACTAACTTCTCCACCAAATTTGGAGCCAATTTCTTTCATTTTTGACTTAATATGAGAATGTCCAGTTTTCCACATTAAAGGTACACCGCCAAGTTCTTTAACACGATCAAAAACTACCTGACTTGACTTAATATCCATTATAATACTAGCGTTTTTATGCTTTTTAATAATTTGCTCCGCAAATAAAAGCACTAATTGATCCCCCGGTATTTGCCTACCTAAATTATCAACAGCAATCACCCTATCAGCATCACCATCAAGCGCAATTCCAATATCACATTCTTCTTTCAATACAAAATCAATTAATTGCTTTAGATTTTTTTTAACTGTAGGATCTGGGTCATGTCCTGGAAATAATCCATCGACACGTCCATTAATAACAAAATGAGTACCAGGTAGAATTGCAGTAATAGTTTCAACTACAGGCCCCCCTGCTCCATTTGATGTATCCCATACTACTTTAATAATTTTATTGCCAAAACTTACTGAACTATAAAGGTTGGTTATATAATTATCAAAAGTTTGAGAATCATATTTACGTTGTCCTGGCTTAGCTAGCTTATTAAAACTACCGCTTTTAATAACTTCGTTAATTTTTACAATACTTTCGCCATAAAAAGGCTTTTGATTAAAAACAAATTTAAAACCATTAAAATCTGGTTGATTATGAGAACCTGTCACCATAATTCCATGCGGAGCATCGCCTGTTTGTGTAGCATAATAAAGCATTGGAGTAGGACAAAGTCCAATTTCTATTACATCTATTCCTAGTTGGGTAAGGCCATCTATAAGTTCTTTAACTAATGTAGGAGAACTAAGTCTACCATCATATCCTATATAAATTTGTCTTACATTGCTATTTTCGATTACATAAGAAGCAAAAGCCTTACCTATATAGTAAGCATCTTGCGCGAATAAAGTTTCACCGACAATACCACGTATATCGTATTCACGGAAAACAGTGGGATTAATATAATGACCGTACTGACTATTTAGCACAAATCCCCAAGACCTAAGAATTAAACAAAAATTAATGGGGCGAGCGACGAGAATCGAACTCGCGACCTCCAGAACCACAACCTGGCGCTCTAACCAACTGAGCTACGCCCGCCATAATTTTATTAGGTTCCAATTATATGATTTCAATGTCTAGAGTCAAGTCAAATTTAAACAAAAATTAACTGAAGATAATTATTTTGAATAATTATTAAGTTTTGTAAAATGAAACCCGTGGAATTCTATATCAAAATTGTTTAAATGTTTTTTTACTGAATCGATATTATATTCTAAATCATCTACAAATAATAATTTTTTAAATGCATATTGTAAATTTTGTTTCAATACTTCTTTTAATACCTCTCCTTTAGTATTATATTCACTGCAAAAAACTATACCTTCCACATGTTCTACTGGGTATAAAAGCTTTGATGAATCATAAGTAAAATTTAAAAAGTTATCAAATTTAATTTGAACTTGATCTAATTGCTTTAAGGTAACTTCTGCATGGTTATGCCTTCGTGCAGTAAGCCCCAATATTTTAGTTCCCTTTTCCTTTAAATCATCTATTAATTGTGGTAATAATGGATCTGTGAGCATAACCTCAATTGAATGCTGAGCTTCTTCCCAAAGAGGCATATAATATTGAACCGCTTCAATTCTTGAAATATTTTTAGTTTCTACATCAAATTTTACATTTTCAGTAAACCATTTGATGCTCCCATATCCAAATGTACTGAAAACCGTATCATCAATATCTAATATTAAGATATCAGTATTTGAAATAAAATCAATTAGCTGAGAATATTCATTAATTTTTATCATAATTAGTTCAATATATTGCTTCAGTTAAAAATAATCATTATTTTTCATTAAATTCCTTCCACCGTCCAAATGAATCACTTCCCCTGTAAGAGAATGATTGTTAACAAGCAGGTCAATAGTAGCTATTATTTCATTAACTTCAAGCTTTACTTTAAGTAAATTATCAATAGCAAAATCATTAAATTTAGATAAATCTTGGTTTTCGTGTCTTATAACTGGGCCTAAAGCCACTCCATTAATTCTTACATTTGGTGCAAGTGTTACTGCTAAAGATTTAGTGAGAGAGAATAGTAATGATTTACTTATTCCATATGAAAAGAAATTTCTCGTTGGTAGCTTATTATCAAAATAATCTAAAAGATTTATTACTATAAAATTTTCTTGAAAATCCTTTACTTTACTAATTAAATAGATGCATGATTTAAGATTTACATTAAGTGTGTAATCAAAATTTTCTAAAGTAAAATTATTAAAATTATCATTTATAAAAACTGCTGCATTATTAATAATAATTTTGGGAAACCCGTGGATTTTAAAAGCATCTAAACAATTATTTGTGAATTCCTTAACATTATTTTGATCAGTTTTAATCAAAAGAATGTTTTGATATTTATTTAATATTTCTTGAGCTTGTGAATCATTTAAGTTATAAGTACCTATTATATAGTAATTTAAGTTTACAAAATGTTCGACTAGGTATGTTCCTAGTTTACTGGTTACTCCGGTTATAAAACAAATGTTTTGAAAATTTTTATTCATAATATTATAATGTATTTGTATTTGTTTAAATTGATAGCAGTTAATTTTTAAAAAGTCTATATGCCCGAACTTAATTTAGAATTTCTTCCAAACGTTTTATACTTGCTCGCAGCAGCAGTTTTTGTAGTAGCAACTTTTAGACATTTAAAACTTAGTCCAGTACTTGGTTATTTTGTTGCCGGTTCTGCACTTGGGCCCTCTGGGCTTGCTTTAGTTGATCCAAAACAAACAATGGTATTTGGTGAGATAGGAATAGTATTTTTATTATTCGCTATTGGACTTGAACTTACCTTTTCACGTTTAAAAGCTATGCGCTTGCATGTTTTTGGCTTTGGTTCTGCACAAATCATTATAACAACATTAATTACTGTAGGACTTTTATCATTATTTAAATTTAATGGTGGAACTTCATTTATCGTTGCAGGTGCTCTTGCAATGTCTTCTACCGCAATAGTATTACAAGTTATAGCTGAAGATAGAACTCAATCTACTCAGGTTGGTAGACTTGCTTTATCCACCCTTCTTATGCAAGATTTTGTGGTAGTACCTCTCTTAGTACTTGTGCCTCTTATTGCTGAAGGCGGACATTCAAATTTTGCCGCATCAATAGTACAAGCTTTCTCAAGAGCAATTATTGCGCTTATTGGAATATTTACTGTAGGTAGACTTCTTTTAAGACCACTGTTTAATGTAATTAGTACTGAAAACGTTGCTAAAAATAATGAAATATTTGTTGCAACAACTATTCTTATTGCTCTTGCCTCAGCATTTATAACCGAACATTTAGGGTTATCTCTTGCGCTTGGAGCATTCGCCGCTGGGTTACTTGTGGCAGAAACAGAATATCAACATCAAGCTGAAGAAAGTATTGCTCCATTTAAAGGATTATTCTTAGGTCTATTTTTCATGACTGTTGGCATGAAAATGGATATTGATTTTATTTCTTTTAATTTTAAAAAAATCCTTCTCCTTTCTTTATGTTTAATTACTATTAAAGCTACAGTTATTGTGGTTCTATCTCTAATATTTAGATTTAGCATTGGGGTAGCAATTCATGCAGGTTTACTTTTAAGCCAAGGCGGTGAATTTGCTTTCATTTTATTTAAACTTGCCCAGGATAAAGGAATTATTAATTCCGAGATGTCTCAAACTCTTATGATGGTTGTGACAACAACTATGGCTCTTACACCACTTTTATCGGTTATCGGTAATTGGATATATAGTAAAGTTGATAAAAAAGCACAAATGAATTTACGTGAAATCCAAATGGAAACTGATGATCTTGAAAATCATGTTATTATTGTAGGTTTTGGTAGAGTTGGTAAAATGGTAGCGCGTCTTCTTGAAGCAGAATCAGTTCATTATTTAGCAACCGATATTGATGAACAAGTAGTGTCGGAAGGTAGAAAAGACGGTTTTCCAGTTTATCAAGGTGATTCAGGGCAATTACAAATGCTCGAAACTTTAGGTATTGCTCGTGCACAATCTGTAATTATTACAATTAAAAATGATGTTACATTAAACAAATCATTAAGAATAATTCGTGAAAAATATCCACAAGTTCCAATTATTGTAAGATCAGAAGATTTAAAACTTGAAGAAAAACTTATTAAAACTGGGGCAAGCACCGTTGTGCCTGAAACTTATGAAACTGGTTTGCAACTTGGTGGTGCAGTACTTAAATCTATTGGGTTTAGCGAATTCGAAGTTAGCCGTATTAAAAACAAGTTTCGTGCGGGTAATTATGAATATGCTAAAGAAGCTGAAGATTGATTATAGAAAATCAATTATCATTTAAAAATTCTTTACATCATTTGCCGCAATTATTTTTTTAAATAATTTTTCGATATTAAGAATGGTAATTATTTTTTCTTCAAAAGCATAGACACCTGTTACCACTTCTTGTAATTTTATAGAAAAATTTGCTGGATCATTCATAATATGACCTTTTGGTATTGATATTATATCTCCTACTGAATCTACTAATAAGCTATATATTTCCTGTTGCGATTCAATTACTACGCTCATTTTTTGATTATATGAATTGACTTTTTGCATATTTAACTTTGAGGTAATATCAAGTACTGGCATTATTTGACCATTCAAATTTATGAGCCCTAATACTTCTGCTGGAGCTAACGGTACTTTTGTAAGGTTATGTAGAAAAATTATATCTTTAACCATAGATAAAGAAATAGCAAAAATACTTCCATTTATCTCTATAGTTAAAAAATCTTCTTTTTCCTTTTCTTTACACAAATATTGTTTCATATGATTACCCTGATATATGTAATAACGCTTTATTAATAGCAATAATCAATTCATCGTAACTAGTTTTGTTAACTATAGATGTGAAGCCTAATTCATGAAATTTATTAGCTAAATTTTCATCGCTATTACTAGAAAGAGCTATGATAGGGATGTGCTCAAAATTTATATTATTTTTACAAATTTTTGCAAATTCTACCCCGTTAATAATTGGTAAATTTATATCTGCAATAATTACATCTATTTTTTTATCGCTTTCTAATATTTTAATAGCATGTTCAACGTTTTCAGCTACTAAAACCTCTTTTCCAGTTTTAGAAATAGTTGGAGGAATAAATTTTTTAAAAAATGGGCTATTATCAATCAATAGCACTGTGCCCGTTATATTACCTATATTATTGAAATTTACTAATTCGCTTTCTGTTAGATTAAAGGCTTCTTTAAATAAATATTTTAAATCAATTATTTCAACAATATTGTCATTAATTATAATCGAACCGATAGATTCTGGTTTATTATTTGACTCTATATATTCTACTTTAGTTTCAATAATATCTAATACATCTTCTACTACAAGTCCTAATATTTTATCCTTATCTATAAAAACTATTGCCTGTTCTTTTCCTTCTGCTTTTAGTTTATAAGAATTATTAACAGTTACTATATGCATTAAATTATTTTGATATTTAACTACATTTTTACCTAAAATAATTTCTATTTGATTTACATTAAATTCCTCAAGTCGAGAGATTAGATCTAAAGGAACTGCCTTGAATTTTTCATCACCTGCTTTAAATATAAGAAATTTAGCACTTGGTTCAGTTACTCTATTATAATTTATGTCTTTAACAAATGTATCATCAAAATTACTTATAGTTTTTGACAGTAATTTTAAAATACCTCCAGGATCAAGTATCATTATAATGCTATTATCACCCAAGAAAGTTGTTCCAGAATAAATCTCGATTGTTTTTAGCGCTTGTGAAACTGGTTTAACTACTATTTCTTCTATATTATGTATTTTATCAACAAGTATTCCATATTTGAATGACCCCACCTCACATATTATAACATCATAAGGTTTTGTAGAATCAAACACCTCTTTTTTTTCTATTGGATATAATATTTCTTTTAATGATATTAAAGGTAAAGTTGAACGCCTTAATTTTAATATTAATTTATTATCTATATGTTCAATTTTATAAAGTGGATTATTAGTTACTTTTATTACTTCAATAATATTTATTTGAGGAATACCAAATTTATTATTATTTATTTCTACTACTAAAACTGGCATTATAGTAAGCCTTAGCGGTATTTTAATAATAAAAGTTGACCCCTTTCCTTCTTTAGATCTTAATTCTATGGTTCCGTTAATTTTTTCTATATTATCTTTTATTAAATCCATTCCAATACTAGATTTAGATTCGTCTACATTTGAAAATCGAGTTTGAAATATGTATTGATAAATTTGATTATTACTAAGCTTATCTAATTCTTCTTCTGAGACGATATTTTGCTTTATTAATTTATCTTTGATATCTTGAGTTAGTACTCCTTTTCCATCGTCTGATATTTCAATAATAATAAAACCACCTTGATGGTAAGATTTTATTGTAATAATACTTATCTCTGGCTTACCGAATTGAACTCTGTCTTCTGGAAACTCAATTCCATTAATAATTATATTTCTAACTAAATGCGTTAAAGGCTCTTTAATAAGCTTTATTAATTCTCTATCTAATTCTATTTCTGAATCAATAATCTTAAGATCCACTTTTTTTCCTAACTCTTTACCAAAATCTTTTATAAATTTTGGTAATTGACGCAGTGCATTTCCGATAGGCTGCATTCTAGTCTTTATTATTTTTTCTTGTAATTCTGAAGTAAGAAGATTTAGTCTATGTAACGAACCAGCGAAATTATTATTTCCATCATCCTTTAAAATTTGTAATAATTGATTACGCGTTACTACTAATTCACTTACTACGTGCATTAATTTTTCTAATATCTCAATATTTACCTGAACAGTTGAGTTTGTTATAGAAGGTTTACAATCAATTTCTTTATCTAATATCTTTTGACTATTAATTTCATTAGGAAATTTCACCTGCGACAAATTTGCCATTTTCGCTTTCTCATTTTCAAAAAGCAATTTACCTCTACTTCTTCCTTGCTCAGGAGAAAGGGTTATTAACTTTTCCATATCATTTAAAATATTTTTAAACTCAGATTCACTTCCCTTTATAGATTCATTTTTTTCTTGAGATGATTTTTCGGTAATTTCTAAGTTTTCAATTTTAACATTTTCATTGGAATGTAATTGCTCTATTTTGGTCATTACATCTGAAATATTTATCTCTGGTTCAATACCATTTATACTTAATTGATTTAAAATTTCCTTGGTTAAATCAATAGCTTCAAAAATTAAAATTATAGCATTTTGTGAAGATTTAATTTTACCTTCCTTAATTTTAATTAAAGTACTTTCAACACTATGAGATAAAGATTCAAGTTTACCGAGACCTAAAAGACCACAACTACTTTTTATAGTTTGCATTATATGAAAAATGCTTTCTAAAGCTTCTTGATCATTTAGGTGGTGTTTTAATTTATCTAGTTTTGCATCTAAGTTAGATAAAGATTGCTTTGTTTCATTTATGAAATCGCTTAATAGCTCATCCATTATACTACCCTAAATTAACTATACATTTCAAAAAAGTTATTATATTAACTTATTTATATTAAACTTTTTTACTTTATAAATCAATGGGTTTTGGAAACTAACCTATTTATTAAATATTTCCCTTATATCTTATTTAAATTCTCTTTAATAACCATCGAGTTTTTTAATTGACTGTTAAGCTGTTTTCTATCATTAAATATCACTTAATGTTAACCAAATAATTTATAATAAGTTATGAAACGTAATCAAAATTTTCGATCCTCAGTCGAAGAACATTCAAGAGTATCAAATGTTATAGACACTTTTTCTCAAATTTTTACTATAGCTTTTCCTTCTGTTAGTATTTTATCTAACTATCTTTCTTTACCAACAAAAAAAGGCATATTAAAAGCTAAAAAAAATCTATTTATTTTATTAAAAAACGACCTTAATCAGGTGGAAAAATTTAACCATTTAATTAATATTTTAGGCTATTTAAATCATAAAAACATCCAAATATATTTTAGCTTTGAGTCATTTAAAAAAGTAATTAAAGCTCCTAATATTCAGGATAAAAATATTATATTACTATTTTTGATGTTTAATAATAACCCACAATTAATTTTTAATTATTTTGGCATTTATAAAGAATTTAATTTAGAAACTGATATTAAAATTATAACTTTATATTACCTTTTAGGTTTTAAGCTTGATTTATTAAATGTTGGGAAGGAAATTTTTGAGACTATTACTCAAGAATTTTTAAACAAAAGAGATAATGTAGAGCCTGAAAAGCAAGAATGTATTAACAATTTTAATAATTACTTAGTAAGCAAATTAGCTAATAAAGAATTAGATCATAAATTATTTAAATTTTTATATATTGTGGCTTTATCTAAAGAAATGTCTTTAATAGATGGTGAAATTTCAAAAGCAAAAAATTTATCTAATAAATTTAAATTATTTGAGGCTCAATTACCATATTATGAAAATCAATTAAAAAATCTTTGCACTGAGCTTAAAATACCGCAAAATTCTAATAAAAAAGAATTAGCAAAATTTTTTACAAATCCTAATTCACTACCATTAAACACCAATTTTTATTCTTATTTTAGAATTAGTAATCTTATAAGAAATTTAGAAACAACAAGAAAAAATATTGAAATAACAAAGAATGACCAAAATTTTAGTAATGTAGCTCTAATTTTATCTCTATTAAAATTTTCTACTGTAACAAGTGATATTACTAAAATTTATGAGCTTAAATTTATTAAATTCATAAACAATCGTATCAATGATATAATATTCAAAACTAAAGATTATAGTTTTAAACATTGTTTTAATTTTAAGGTTAGGATCTCTAATATTCTTAGTATAATGGCCACCGATCAAGAAACTCAAGATTATCCAACAATAGTCATATTTCAAAATGAACGGTTAAAAACAATTTTAACTAATTATTTATCTTATAATCATAAAATAGTATTTAATGGCGAGATTGGGTTTGTTGAAGGATTGCAACGAATGTGTTATACAATAATTTATAATACAACTAAAAGCGTGATTGAAAAGTAAGTAATGACTTTAGTTTAAAGCCATTACTTATTTTATAAGATTACAAAGTACTAAATGAAGCGTTTTCGATTTCATAAGTATTATTAATTACTTGCTTTAAATTACAAATAAATTTTACTTCGTTAGTGGTAAATTCCATTGAAAGATTAGCATTCATTCTTTCACATTGCTTTAATGCATATAGTGATACAACATTTTGACTATTAAACATTAGATCTAAATTGCGTTCACCAATTATTTGTACTGTATCACGATCAACCTTGATGCCATTTGCTGAAGTACCTTTTAAAGTAAACTCAAAATTTTCATTATTTTGATTTAGATGAACTTCAAGAGTACCACCATAAATCAACATGTTTGCTGCGATCAATGTTAGAACTAATAAAATTTTACCTGTGCCATTAGTAATTTTTATATCTTCACTTCTAGTATCATTAGTATGCCACTCGATATTAGTTTTGCTATTTTTAAAATAATTAGCAATTGCAGTTTGTAATCTACCAACGTTACTTTCAGCATTTAATGGAAGATATCCGTAAGCCATTTTATAGTATTGTACGCGCGCGACAGCTTGCGCTGAGCTCATTTCCATAAGTTCAATAGCTTTTTGAACAACATCATTTCTTCCTTCACGCAAAAATTCAGCACCATTACTTAATGCACCTATTGGGCCGGACAAATCATGAAATATCCTTGATTGTAACAACTCAGCAAGCTCAAAATCTGTTATCATTTTTATACCTTGTCCTAAAATTTATGAGTTAATAACCTATTTAAAACTTAAATAACAATAGTAAAAATATTTTTTAAAATACTATTGCTTTTTTTAGTAATTAGATCTATGTAAAATACTAGCAAAAAGTTAAAAAATGATTAAGAATATTAAAAAAAATTTTTAAAACTTTTAGTTGCTTAACAAATGAGTAATATACAACCATAGGTTGTATTATTATTTTTCATTCCAGTTTTTTCCCGAAATATCAAACGATTACTGGCATTGTCTAAAAGTTAATAAATTAGGCAAATTTTTACCTTACCCCAAATATTGTATTTAAGGTGTTCAAATATATGGATATCATATACAATAACTCGCATCGTACACAATATGTAGTAGTCAAGATAAAAATTACCACAATATATATATTTTTTATATAGACACATGTTAAAAACGATCTATCATGAATATTAAGAATTTGATTGATAAGAAAATTTTAATTTTGTGAAGTGAGGAGAGCTTATGACTACTATGGTTGCAGATATTACCACTGATAAAAGTAGAGATGAACTGCTAACCGATTTTGGTAAAGCTGTTTTAATAGACAGATATTTAATGGAAGGTGAATCTTTTCAAGATTTATTTGCCCGCGTTGCTTTATATTATGGTGATAATCCAGACCATTCACAAAGATTATATGATTATATGAGTAAACTATGGTTCATGCCTGCTACACCTATTTTAAGTAATGGTGGAACTAGCCGTGGCTTACCAATTTCTTGTTTCTTAAATGAAGCTCCTGATAGCCTTCAAGGTATCGTAGATTTATGGGAAGAAAATGTGTGGCTTGCTGCACGTGGTGGCGGAATAGGTAGTTATTGGGGTAATTTACGCTCTATTGGTGAAACAGTAAGAGGTAATGGAAAAACTTCAGGAATTATTCCATTTATTAAAGTGCAAGATACAATGACTCTCGCTATTTCACAAGGCAGTTTAAGACGTGGAAGCTCTGCGGTATATTTACCAATTGATCATCCAGAAATTGAAGAATTTATCGATTTACGTCGTCCAACTGGTGGTGATCCAAACCGTAAGGCTCTTAATATCCATCATGGTGTTGTAATAAATGATGCATTTATGCATGCAGTTGAAAATGATGGTGAATGGGAATTAAAAAGCCCACATAACGAAAAAGTTATAAGAACCATAAAAGCTCGTGAACTTTGGATTAAACTTCTCACTACTCGTATTGAAACAGGTGAACCTTATTTATTATTTATTGATCATGTCAATAAAGCTATTCCTGAGCATCATAAAAAATTAGGCTTACATGTTAAAATGTCAAATTTATGTAGTGAGATTACATTACCAACAGGCTTAGATCACCTTGGTAATGAAAGAACTGCGGTATGTTGCTTATCTTCACTTAATTTAGAATTTTTTGAAGCTTGGAAAGATGAACCACAATTCATTCCAGACGTTATGAGATTTTTAGATAACGTACTTGAAGATTTTATTAATAAAGCACCTGATAGCATGAGTAGAGCAAAATACTCAGCTCAGCGAGAAAGATCAGTTGGCCTTGGTACAATGGGTTTCCATTCATTCCTTCAGTCAAAAACTATTCCTTTTGAATCAGTTATGGCAAAGGTTTGGAATAAAAAAGTATATCAGCATATAAAAGAACAAGCAGACAAGGCTTCTTATGATTTAGCTGTTGAAAGAGGTCCATGTCCTGATGCTGCTGAATGTGGCGTTATGGAACGTTTTAGCAATAAAATTGCTATTGCTCCAACCGCTTCTATTTCAGTTATTGCTGGTAATTCATCACCTGGTATAGAACCATATGCAGCAAACGTTTTCATTCAAAAAACTTTAAGTGGATCATTTACAGTTAGAAATAAGCATTTAACTAGATTACTTGAAAGCAAAGGTATGAATAATGAAAATGTTTGGTCTTCAATTACTACACATGAAGGTTCAGTGCAACATCTCGATTTCTTAAATAAAGATGAAAAAGATGTATTTAAAACTGCAACTGAAATTGATCAAAGATGGCTTATTGAACTTGCAGCAGACAGAACACCTTTTGTTTGCCAAGCTCAATCGCTTAATATATTCTTACCTGCAAATGTACATAAACGTGATTTACATCAAATTCATTTCCAAGCTTGGAAGAAAGGGGTTAAAAGCTTATATTATAGTAGATCAAGCTCATTACAAAGATCTGATAAAGTCTCGCATAAAGTTGAAAAAGTTGAGCACAAACCATCAGAGGGAAGCTCATCTTCAAATTATGATGAATGTTTATCTTGTCAATAAAACTATAGAGGAATTTTATGCCATTACTTGATGCAAAACCTATTTACAAACCATTCTCATACCCATGGGCGTATGAGGCATGGCATTTACAACAAAGAATTCATTGGTTACCTGAAGAAGTACCACTTGCTGATGACGTGAAAGATTGGAAATATAATTTATCTCCAGGTGAGAAACATCTTCTTACACAAATTTTCCGCTTCTTTACACAAGCTGATATTGAAGTGAATAATTGCTATATGAAAAATTATTCACAAGTATTTAAACCAACTGAAGTTCAAATGATGTTATCAGCATTTTCTAATATGGAAACTGTTCATATTGCTGCATATTCTCATTTACTTGATACAATTGGTATGCCAGAAATCGAATATCAAGCATTCCTGAAATATAAGGAAATGAAAGATAAATATGATTATATGCATAAATTTGGTGTAGAAACTAAGAAAGATATTGCAACAACTTTAGCAGTATTTGGTGCCTTCACTGAAGGATTACAATTATTTGCTTCGTTTGCTATTTTGCTTAACTTCCAACGTTTCAATAAAATGAAGGGTATGGGGCAAATCGTTACTTGGTCTGTAAGAGATGAAACATTACATACCAATTCTATCATTAGATTATTTAAAACCTTTATTCAAGAAAATCCAGAAGTATGGACAGAAGAATTAAGAGGAAATTTATACGAAGCGTGCGCAACAATTGTGCATTTTGAAGATGCGTTTATTGATCTTGCATTTGAAGTTGGAGATGTTCAGGGCTTAACTGCACGTGAAGTTAAACAATATATTAGATATATTGCTGATCGTAGACTTATGCAGCTTGGACTTAAAGAAATTTACATGGTAGATAACAACCCTCTTCCATGGCTTGATGAAATTTTAAATGGCGTTGAATTCGCTAACTTTTTTGAGCAAAGAGTTACAGAATATTCGAAAGCTGCTACAACAGGTTCTTGGGAAGAAGCTTTTCAATAAAATGAAATTTCTTCTAAATAAAAAAGGGGAGTTTAAAACTCCCCTTTTTTATTACATCATAATACAATCTTTTTTCTCAGTAAAAAGATCTTCAGGATTTTTAAAGATTGAAGATCTTTCTTTATTCTCATCATCCTTCTTCTCATTATCTTCTCTAAATGTAGTGGAATTAGAGTTTGAAGATTTATTTTTTTCTTCCTTTTCTTTTTCTGCTAAAACTTTTTCCTCATTAAAAGTTTCTGTAATTTCTTTAAGATCAATAATCTTTGTTGCAGAGGCTTGATTATTATTATTTACCTTACCAGTATATGCTGCATATTCTTCATTTATTTTTTGAACATAATTTACAATTAATTCAAGTAATTTATGATCTTCTTTTAATTCTTTTTTAAGAAATTCAAAATCAATCTCTTGTAAAAATTCTAAGAAAAATAATTTTAATAAAGATGCATGGTTTGTTCTACGCCACAATTCATTATTAAAATTATTGTCTGGCGCTAAAGTGGAAGCCGCAAACTTATTAAAATTGCTAATAGTTTCTTCACTAAAAATAGAGCGATAAATATGACTCATTAAACTTCTAAATAAAGGCGTTTCATTCATTATAATATTTAAACAATGGATAGTTTTAGGAGCATAAAGGTGAATTTGTTCTTTCATTGCCTTAGCCATTAGAGCCAATAAGTCTTGAGGAAGCTCTTCAATTTCTCCAATCAAAATATTTTTCATTGATGAAGGTAACATCTTAGCAGCTTCTAATAAAAGCTTTTTATCATCTATATCTTCAAGGTTAGTATCAGATGAGTTTATAATAACATCAAAATTTCGCTCAATATTTAAAGGTAAGTTCCACTTATCAAGTCCTACAGAATATAAAAGCCTTAACTTTTTTTGTTCCGTTTGTTTTTCTAAAAAAATTGTAAATTGATTACATAATTGGCCTTTAAGTGCTATATCAATTTTTTCGCTATCTAAAAACTCTTTAGCCTTATCGAAAATTTTAGTTTCAATTTCAAGAATTCTATTTTTATTAACTAACTGAAATTGATAATTAATATTTGTAACACTTTCATACTGAGAAAATATATTTGCATATTTAAAAGCGATTATAAATTTTATATCTGTTAGATTATAAGAATCGAATGATTCAATAATTTCTTGAAGGCTTTCTACAACTGCCGCTACACTTTTCTCTCCTTTTACAAGATTAATTAATTTTTCATTAGATACAAATTTAATTAATCTTTCTTTTATGTATTCTTTTATTTGAGTAATATCATTAGGATTGATTAAAAGTAATTCATAAAAAGATTGCTTATTTCTTAAAGCAAACTTTTGCAGTCTTTCATTAGTTTTATGTTTTAAAGCTAATGAACTAATAATTTTTGTATTTCTCTCCTCAACAAAACTTGCATTGTTTAAATCAACTTCAGTAAGAACGCCAGTATTAAATGATTCATTTAAATAAGAGAAAATTATATAAAGATATTCATCAATATTATCTTGTGTAAGTTCAATAAAGTGCTTTTTTAACTCTTCAAGTAAATTATGAATCAATTCCTCACCTTCAAGACCTTGACTACTAAAATTTTGATTTACTTCAGTTAAATTATTTCCAAGCTTTGTATAGTTTGAATCAAGTTGATTAAATAGCTCTTCTAAAAACTTTTTTTCATCTTCAATAGTTTTTCCTTCTGCATTTATATTATCAAAATTCTGTAAAGCTTGAGTTAATATCTCATTATAATCATCTTCATTAAAATCTTCTTTAGTCGGCTGATTTTTTTCATTATGTAAGCCCATTTTATTTCCTTTTATTAAATTAATTCAAAATCATTCATATCAATAGATGTTTTTTCTCTTTTTTCTATAGTCTTATCTCTAAAACCTCTTTCTATTTGATAAATTTTATATAAATTTTCCGTATTATATTGAGTAGCTTTTAAACTTCTAGATATAGGAAATAATGCTATAGTTAACGCAGCACTTAATTTAAAAATATTATTTTGTAAATAAGGAATAGATGCTAGTTTATTATAAATACTTGTACCTATTTTAAAATAACTACTGCTTAAATTTAATATTGAGATTGATAAGCAAACTGCAAATAAAGCTTTTATAATAGGTAAACTTGGTTGTTTAATAGTTTGGTTAAGAAACTCCTTAACTTCTTCTCGTTCTATTTCCGAATTAAAAGTGTTTTCAATCAAATCATTTAAAAATTTTTGAAAATTAAAATCACTTGTGTTAGTGAATTTATCTTGAAAAAAATTATCAAATTCTGCTTCTAAACTTTGTGAGGAAATTTTATTTAATAAAGAGTTTAATTGCTCTGCTGTAATAAATTGGTTTCCAGGTTCCTCACAAATTGTTTTCGCTAATGAATTTAAATTAAGCTCTTTTTTATTCAAATAAAATAGCTTACGTACAATATTAGAATTTTTATACGCATTAAATATAGCTTGTAAATAACTAATAGCAAAGTCATTAACAATTTCTTTAGGCTGTTTAGGCATTATTTCACCTTATAAAATTTTATATTAAACCCTATCTGTATAGTAAGATATTGTCAAATATTTATTAATAACTTATTTTTATCTTACTTATTACTAACTTATTTTTTTGCAGACACTAATTTTTCAGATAAGGGAGTTCCCTTACTCGCTTCATAATTCGCTCTAAATCTCCTTTCAGATGATGGAGAAGAAATAATATTATTGCTTGAAGCAGACTTAGTTTCTTCTAGAAATTCTGGAAGAAATGCAATTTTAGTTTTTAAATTTTCCAAAAATTCTTTATCGGAAGATATTTCAGTAAATAAATTATATAATTTAGTTATACTTTCAATTGAACTTTTAAAGTTTTCTTCTGTAACTTTCTTTTCATTTTTTAAACGCTTCAATTGTACTACTAGCTGATGCAAATTATTTATAATTAAATTAATATTTGAAATTAACTCTGTAGGATTATTAAGTACTGCGGTTTTAAAATCTTGAACTTTTGTTTCATCTATATACCCGTTATTATTATTTAAACTTCCTTGCACCTTACAATTATAATATTTTGAATTAGGTAGGTTTTCAATGGCCTGATAAAAACTATAAAGGTTGCAAACTAATGAAAGCCAATTAAAACCTGCCATAACAGCAGGGCTACTGTATTTTAAAGTTTTACTTTTATTAGGATAAAATACTAAAGCGATACGTGTTTTATTTGCTTCAATTACCTGCTCAATTACATATTTCCAATCCAAAATTTTACTTTTTTCTAAATTTAATGAATCTTCAGCACATTTATTTACTATAAGCTCTAAATTACTGAGATAAAAATTTGCTGTTAATTCAATAAATTTATCGGTGAAATTTCTTTCTTCATACTTTACTACACTACTTGCTTTTCTAGGAGAGGTTGGTGAATCCTCTCTAGGTGAAAGAGGGGTTTTATTAGAAGCGTTACTCGCCGCTCTAATTCTTTTAAATAGATTAAGTGGTGAGCTAGACTTTTTCTCTTTTTCTGCACTTTCTTTACGTGGCGAAGTTGGAGATGCGCTTAAAGGAGCTTCACTTGTAACATTTTTTTCAATCGGGATTTCTTTATCTTCTTTAGCATTAATTTTACTAATTTTTTTAATTGAAGAACTAGATTTAGAGCGTGTTATACTATTTTTAATTTTATCAGCACTATCCTTAAGCTCTTCTTTAATTTCTTTAACTTTAGCCGTTATTTTTTCTTTAGTTGTTACTTTCTCTAATGCCATTTTATTTTATTTAACCATTTTATTTAAATATTTAACTTATAGCTTATATATATTAATTTTATCTTAATATCAAGACGGGCTTTTATATTAAACTTGTGAATTTTGAATTAATTTGAAGTTTTGTAGTTAGATCAAGAAGTTATGATTATTTTAAATTATAAGATAACAGAAATTAATAATTATATTATATTAATAATGCCCATTAAGCATAAATAATAGCATTATAATCTTTAATATTATAATTTTAAGATAAACAACTCCATGTAAATGGTCAATAAAAACCGTTACTTAGAGTAAAAAAATAAACTAAGAGTTAAAAAACTTTTAAAAAATATTGACTAAAAATAAATTAGTGCTATTCAGTAAGAATAATAAAAAATTAATTTTTAACTTGATTTAATATAAGTAAATAAAATTTAAAATTATAGGTAATCTATGGATTTTATCAACCCTATAAAACTTTCATATATTGATTTAGGTATTATTTCCTTTTACCTAATTTTTACCCTTATTTTAGGAATGTATACTGGGCGAAAAATTAAAGGAATTCGTGATTATGCTGTAGGTGGAGCTGATTTTATAACACCTGTTCTTGTGGCAACAATTGTGGCAACATGGATAGGAGGCGGATCCACTTTAAGTCTTGCAGAAAAGGTATTTAAATATGGTTTTTGCTATGTAGCTATCTACTTATGTGAAGTAATATCGATGTTACTAACCTCTGAATTTTTAGTATCAAAAATTTATAGGTTTCGAGGGCTTATTTCAGCAGGTGAACTTATGGGAGAATTATTTGGAAAACCTGCTCGAATAATTACAGGATTTGGAGCTGCTTTAAATTCCGCAGGTATTGTTGGAGTACAAATTGCTGCTATTGGTCAATTATTTCAAGCATTTTTAGGAATAGACCCTTTTGTAGGTGCTATGATAGGATGCGGAACTGTTGTAATTTACTCTTCATTTGGAGGAATAAAATCTGTTACTTATACAGACGTCATTCAATTTGGATTCTTAATAATAGCAATTCCTATTGTTTGTAATATTGGACTTAGTAAAGTCGGAGGATATACCGGTTTAATAAAAAAACTTCCTCCTAATCATTTAAAACTTTTCCCAAATTATTTCTCTGACTGGAAAATAATTTACTATATGTTGCTATTTAGCATTCCTTTTGTCAGACCCACATTAATTCAAAGAATTTTAATGGCAAAAGATGTACAACATTCAATAAGATCATATAGATATACTGCCTTATTGCTTATTCCTTTCTATTTCGTAGTAGGAACAATTGGCTTAACAGCATTTGCAATCAACCCAGAAATTAAACCTGCTCTCTCCCTTCCCTATTTAATTGATTATATTTTACCGACTGGTTTAAAAGGTATTGTAATGGCAGGAATGTTTGCAATCATTATGTCTACTGCCGATTCCCTGCTTAATATTACAAGTATTAGTATGGTACACGATGTTGTAAAACCACTATTAAAAAGAGAATTATCTGGAAAAGCAGAGTTAATTTTAGCAAAAATTGTAACTCTTACTTTTGGATTTAGCGCTATTTATGTTGCTACATTAAACATTAGTTTAATTGATTTAATTTTTAAATTTAAAAACTTTTGGGGGCCTTTTGTAACCTTTCCATTAATTTTTGGGATATTTGGATTTAAAGGTAGTACTCGAACATTTTTAATAGCAGGTATAATAGGATTTGGAACTACATTTCTTTGGGAACAATTAAATCTTGAGAAAGTAGCTAAAATTGATGGTTTGTTACCAGCTTGTCTAGTCAATATAATTTTATATGTTATAGGTACAACACTTGATAGAAAATTTAACCGAGTACAGCAACCTCAGCAAATAAAAAACAAAACTTCTAAGATTATAAAATTTAATAGTAAATTTAATGAGGCTAAAGATTTTATAAAAACTCTTTTACCAACTCCTAAAAATATAATGATGTTTTCCTCAAGAAGAGTAGAGTATTTTGGCGCTCAATATGCAGTATTTGGAATATTTGCTGTGCTTAATTATATTATCCCCTATTTCATGTGGACGCCATCTGCTGATATAGAAAAATTTAAAATTGAACTTACCATACGAATTACTTCAGGTTTACTTTGCGTATTACTTATTATGCGTGATTATTGGCCAGAAAATTTACGTAAGTATTTACCAATGTACTGGCATTTTACTTTAACTTTCTGCTTACCATTTAGCACAACTTACATGTTTTTAAATAATAACGCCTCAACAATTTGGCTTGTAAACCTTGCTTTAACGCTATTTCTACTTGCAGTATTAGTTGATTGGATAAGCTTCGGTATTTTACTTGCAGTTGGAAGTGTTGCTGGCTACAAACTTTTTGCTCTAACTCATGATATTAAAGCTACTCTACATATAAGCTCTGATATTAAATTTATTACTTTTTACATAGCTTTATTTTCTATCATGATAGGTATCCTTTTCTCAAGAAATCGTGAATATATTCAGCAGCAAGTAGTGCTTCTTCTTGAAGACAAAATTCGTGAACGAACTTTAGGATTACAAAAAGCACTTTCCGTTAAAAGAGAGTTTTTAAATAATCTTAGTCATGAAATAAGAACTCCAATCCATGGCGTTACAGCGTTTTCAGAAGCATTATATGAAAATTGGGATAAGTTCACTGAAGATAAAAAAAGAGAAATTGTAAGTAAAATTTATAATAGTACAGAAAGATTGTTTGGATTTGTAAATAATATTCTTGATGTTTCTGTTATGGATTCAGGTAAATATGAGTTAAAACCTACATTTTATGATTTTAACAAACTTGTAAGCCAAATAATTGATGATTTTGCAGGAATTGCTGCGAAGAAAAATTTAACTATAATCTTTCATCCAACAGAAATATTAAGTTTTAAATTCGATAAAATTCGTATTCAACAAGTAGTGTCTAATTTAATTGATAATGCAATAAAATATACTAATAAGACAGATACAGAAATTAATGTAACAATCGATAAATATATTGAAAAAGATAAAGAATATGCTCAATTTACAATTAAGGATCAAGGAATTGGAATTCCGCAAAATGAAATCAATGAAATTTTCTCCCCATTTTTCCAAAGTTCCCTTACAAAAACTGGAGCTGGTGGAACTGGTTTAGGGCTCAGCATTTGTGCAAGTATTATTGAAGCTCATAAGGGTAAGATATGGGCTGAAAATTACCCTGGTGGAACAATATTTAGGTTTATACTACCTCTTACACAGTAGAGTTTTTAAAATAAATAATCTTCATTTAAATCAATCACCTTAATATTATATCCATCCATAAGGTAGTTGTTTATTTGATATTCAGATACATTTTCTGAAACAACTTTAATTTTTTCTTTTGAACAATAATATTCTTCTTTTGATATTTGGTATTCATATATTGCAGTTTCATAATCTGTAAAATTAAATTCATTATCAATTGATAATATATTTTGAATTCTATTTAAAACTTCCTCTTTTGACTCATTTCTTAAACATTTTAAAGCTTTTTCTAAATTATTTAAACTCGCTTCTAAAATAGAAAAATTGATTTTTTTTACGAGTTGCTTATCGCTAATTGGATTATGACCGTAATCAACAATAATTGTTTTATTTTCTAAAATATTAGATGCATTTAACCCAGGTTTAAATTCAGGATTAGACAATTTATTATTTAGTTTTTCTAATAAGCTAACAGATTGAAGATGTTTATAATATATTAGATTGTTCTTAACGATTTCGCCAGAATTCGCTTCCTTTATTAAGTCATCTACTGTTTTTTGGTTTAATGTTTTAGCACCATTTTTAAGTAAAGAGATTGCAAAAGAATAACATGAATAAATATCATTTTGCGTATCCAGGGGAAAAGTGTAAGTTTTTATTTCAGTATTTAAATTGTTCTTTTCTAAAATTTGTTTAGCGTAGTACCATAAATATTTTTCATAAACGAGTGACCAAATATCATCAATATCCTGAATACTTTCATTTGCATGAACTTTTATTTCTTTTAATCCATCTTTATATTTTACCTGAATATAATCTAAATTTTTAGTGTTAAGATAGCTGTTAAGTCTTTCAGAAAGAAGAGCGTATTGTTTACCCATTATAGAATCAAAAGTAAGTACAGATAAAGTTTTTCCATTATATTCTAAATTATTTGCACAATAATGTACTTGACTGTTAATTTTATATCTAAGTAAAACACTTATTTTAAATGGTTCACCAGATTTTATATGTGTAATTATATAATCTTCTAATCCCTCTGCATTACTATAGTCACTTTCCTCTTTTAAAGTATTGTAATTATTTTCAAGTAGAAAAAATTTTTCTTTTAAATCAAACTTTTGGTTAAGCTCATCATTTCGTATACTTGTAATTAAACTTGCTAAAAATTTACTTGGGACGAAGCGCGCAGTTTTTGAAAATTCATTAAAATGACATTGAAGTTCTTTTTTTTCTTTAGGGGTTAAAGTTTCGATATAGGTATTAAAATCATCAACTGATTTAATATTATTTGTAGTTTCAAATTCTTTTATCCATTTAATAGCTTGGCTTATTTTTAGATGTTGATTATAAGCAAATTTAGCTTCTTTTGTAAGTATATCATAAATTTTTTGATTATTAATGGAATGGTCATTTGCTAGGTCACAATTCATAAAAGTTCTCAAAATTACTAATAATTTAATTTTTAAGAACTTTTATGAATTTGTAAATAGTTTTTTAAGCTGCTATTGAATGATCGTGTTCTATCTGAGCTAACTGAGGAGTAACATCGTTTAATGGTTCGCTAGGCTCATTTAATGTATTATTTTTAACATACCATTCTTGCTGATCTTTGATGTCTTGAATAGTTAAAGGAATGGTAGTCCCATAAGGATATTTGGAAATAAAAGAATTTACAAAAACAATGTCACGTCCATCCATTAATAAATCATCTACTTCTTTAGGATCCATACCTAAACCCACCCTGTATAAACATGAAATATTATGAATAGATTCATAATATTCAATTTCTTGTGCTAAAAGCTTATCATATATATTCAATGTTTCAGGGGTAATTACTTCCTCTTTTTCAAGACTGAGGCTATTCACAATTCTTTCAATAATTTTATCTTCGCTTTCATTTTCTATTTTTTCTAAAGTTTTTTTATAAATGCTTAAACCGGTATCATATATTGAAGTATTTACTTTTTTAACTAAATATTCGCCGCGTAGAGGGTTTAAACCAAATAATACAACTGGCGCTTTATTTTCAATGAATTCCGAAATTTTAACACCTGGTTTTATTTCAGGATCATTTTTTTCAGCTTTAATTTTTTCTAATCTTGAAACAGATTGAGAATGTTTATAGTAAATCAAATCCTTTTTAACTTCGTTTGTTTCTTCAGCAAGATGTTTAAGATGTGAAATAGCAAAGCTATAGCATGAATCCCCGTCCTTTTGAGTTCCCAAAAGTTTACCGGTATAATTTATTGGGGTTTGAATGTTATTTTCTATTAATGATTTTTTGATTAAAATTTTCATATCTTGAGAAAATTCTTTTTCAAAATCTTCTTCATTTTCATAACTACCCACTTCTTTAGATAACTCTTTAAAAATTTCCTTTAATTCATCAATGTTATTTTTATTAAGTGCGGTATTAAGCTTAATATAGAAATTTTTAAAAATTTCTTTTTCTTCGCTACTACCTAAAGATTCAATCTCATAAAAATTTAAAGTTTTTCCGTCATATCTAATGGCTTCCGCAGTATAATGAGCGCAATTATTTTCAATACTCGCTTCTCTTTTATCCCTATGAATATATGCTAACTTAAAGGGTTTTCCTTCTTTAATATTAGTTGTTACATAATCAACTATTTCTAAAACTTTTTCTGAAAGAACTTTTTGACCTTCTTCCAATAGAGTTGTCATAGTTGTGTGACCTGTAGTAGGATCAACAACGCTATTTACAATTTTTTTATCAGCTTCCCTATAATTATCTTCCAAAATAAAAAACTTTTCCTTTATTTCGTGCTTTGCATTATATTCTTCATTTTTTATATTTAAAATTAAACTAGCTAAAAACTTACTTGGGGTAAATGTGCCTTTATCTTTAGCAAAATTCTTAAATTTACCTAAAAGTTCAACTTTTTCTTTTAAAGGACATTTAGAAAAATAATTTAATAAATCTTCTTTATTATGAATATTATGATCTTTTTGAAAATTTTTTAGCCAATCAATTTCTTCTTTTAATTTACTATGGACTTTATAAGCAGTTTTTACTTCTTTAACTACATTTTCATATAATTTCTTCTTTGGATTTAATAGTTCATTAGAAACCTTTAATTGATTTATTACCTTATTGTCAGTGCTTTTTCCCATGCAAACCTTACTAATAAATTGTTAACGTATATTAATATTTCAATGGATTATACATTTTTTATTAATATATTCAATACAAACATATATACTTTCAACTTTACAAACTTCATTTTAAATAATATCAATATCTTAAAATAAAAACTTAAATGGAATAAGATGTTATGGCAGGTCATTCCCAGTTTAAAAATATTATGCACAGAAAAGGTGCACAAGATAAAAAACGTGCAAAATTATTTACAAAAATTATTAGAGAGATAATAACAGCTTCTAAAATCAATACTGATCCAAATTTTAATCCAAAGTTAAGAAAGGCTATTGATAGCGCAAAAGAAGTTAACATGCCTAAAGACAAAATCGAAAATGCTATTAAACGTGGTTCTTCCTCAGGTGCTGGAGATAATTATGAGGATATGCGCTATGAAGGTTATGGCCCCGGTGGAATAGCCATTATTGTTGAAGCTTTAACAGACAATAGAAATCGCACAGCTTCAGAAGTACGTGCTGCTTTTACAAAATCTGGTGGTCAAATGGGGGAGACAGGTAGTGTAAGCTATATGTTTGATAGGATAGGTTTAATAGTTTACCCTATCTCTAAAGCCTCAAATGATGATATGTTAGAAGCTGCGGTTGAAGCAGGAGCAGATGATTGCATTTCAGATGATGAAAATCATGAAATTATAACCTCTGTAGAAAACTTTTATTCAGTTAAAGAAGCAGTAAAAGCTAAATTTGGAGAGCCTGAAAACGCGGAAATTATTTGGCGCCCACAAACTTTAAATAAAGTTGAAGGAGAAAATGCAGAGAAGTTACTTAAACTTATTGATACACTAGAAGATAATGACGATGTACAAAATGTTTACGGCAATTATGAATTTAATTCAGAATTCATGGCGAAAATAAACTAATAGTATAAATTTTAAATTATTCTCGTTGATTTTTATCTAAATGAAGTTTAAAAAAGGTTATATAACTTAATAAATTACAAAATTATGAGAATTTTAGGTATTGACCCTGGGCTAAATAACGTTGGTTGGGGCATAATTGATAAAAATGGTAGCAAAATAGTTTTTGTCGCGTCTGGAGCTATTAAAACCTCATCTAAAGAATCTCTGGATAAACGTCTTCTTCATATAAGTGAAAACATTAAACAAGTTATTGAAGCCTATACTCCTCAAACTGTAGCTATTGAAGAGACATATGTAAATGTTAACCCTAAATCCTCCTTAGTTTTAGGTATTGCAAGAGGAGCAATAATATTAACAGTAGCTTCTCTAAACGTTCCTTGCTCATATTATGAACCAATGTTAATAAAAAAAACTATCACCGGTAGTGGGAAAGCTGACAAAGAACAAATTCAAAAAATGGTAAGGCTGTTACTACCTACCGCTGATTTCGCCACTCATGATGCTGCTGATGCATTAGCAATAGCTTTTTGCCATAGCAGCTTTTGTCGTTAAATATTTATAATTTTTCAAATTTCTATAAATATCAATATCTTAATATTTACTTCAAAATTAAAAACTAAATTTATAAGTGAAAAAGGTATAATATACCCCTACCCTTAGTCGTTAACATTTTTACCTCATTATAAATATTATTTACATTTAGTTAATAGTATGTTATTATGTATAGATCATGTTAATAATATTTATATATATAATAAAATGCTAGATAGTAATTTAAATAAAGAAGAAATGGCGGAAAAGGCTTTTGAAAAATTAGCGCAGGATTTTCTTAACCCTAATAAATCTTATGAGAGTAAAAAAGAGGCCTTCGATTTAATTGTGAACGAAGCATTAGAAGAACGATATGACCATAAAATATTATTTTATTGTAAAAATGATAAAATTACCTTTTTCCATATGGCAGCTTATTATGGAAATAAAACAGTATTTGAAAAAGAAATAATCATTCCAAAAAGTTATCTTGTAAAAAAGAGGCCTCTTCCTCTTAATGTTAAATTTAAACACATTAAAATTAAAAAAAATACTCCTAATAATAAAGCTTTATTAACAAAAGAAGGTTTTACTATTTTAGAATATGGTGTTTTAAGCAAAAACTTGGAATGTATTAATTTCATTCTTAGAGCCTATAGTATATATAAAGAATTCAGTAATAATCAGTTAAAGATAATTAATCCCGTTATTTTAGCTTGTGAAATCGGTGAAGAAAATTTTGCTATGCAAATCTTACAAAGTAATTCTCATTTATTAAAATTAAAGTCAAAGCCTGGAAATTCAACTCCATTAGTATATTCTATTCAACATGGGCTAATTGAATTGTTTAACAAAGTTAAGTTTCATACGTATCAATCTTCAGATTTAAATTTTAAAAACTCTAGTGGTGAGAATTGCTTAAGCCTTGCTATAAAATCCGCTTATAAAAAAGGTGAATGCCATTTTTTAAAAAAGATTATTTTAGATGTTTCACAAAACGTTATTGATAAAAAAATAACATTTAAGGATAATGTATTAAGCCAAGAAACCTTTACTTCTGTATATCACTTTTTAACGGCTAAAGTAGTACCTTTATATCCTGAAGATCGTGAGTTAGCAAATCTTATTGAGGCTCAAAAAGATATTTTAATAAAAATTACATTTAAAACTCTAAAGAATAATAGTTTACTTACAGAAAATGCTTCTAACATTTCTGTAAACATAAATGAAGAAGATAAAAAAAGCGTTTCATTTCATTTAGCAATTGATAAGTTAAAAGAATTAACTAGCCAAACTCCTACCAATAAACCATGGACCATGAAGATTGACCTAACAACCAATACTGTTCAATTTATCTCACCAAGCCCTATAAAGGAAACTTCTCCTAATAGAAGTCTTTTTAATTCACTTAACTCAACACCTATAAAACCTTCTTCTCATACTCCACCTGTATTGTCCCCTGCTTCAAACTGGAGAGAAGAAATAGGTGGTAATAATACAAATGTAAGACAAGGAATAAAAAGAAAGCTTTTTATTGATCCAGAAGAAGATAAGTCTCCTTCGAAAAAACTTAGAAGCGAAATTTCTTCTAATATAAATCAAAAAAACTCACCTAATAAGTAAATCTAATACATTACTAGGGTTTAAAATATATTTATTTTTAAACCCTTTTATTTTTAAAAATCCTTTTTTCTTAATATATTTTAAAAAAATCTTATCTCTATTACTTTTATTTTACAAATATTATTAAAAAACTCTTAATACTTCCAAGAAATTAAGAAATAATGAATTTTTCGTAAAAAAATGGTTTACATCGAAATTTATCGTTATAGACTTATTAATATACAACACTATTTGGAGGTTATGTATGAATAAAACAAATTTACTTAAACATTTATATTTTTCGGTTGCAGTGACTACATTGACCGCCAGCATAAGTACTAATGCTTATTCTTGGAGTTTATTTTCTAGTGACAGCGAAAAAAAATATGAAGATGTAAAAGAAGATATTAAAAATAAAGCGCATGATGCTAAAGAAACAGCAAAAATAAAAGCTCATAACGCTAAAGAATCTGTAAAGGATACTGCAGATAAAACTATTGATAAAATTAAAGACAAATCACATGACGCTAAAGAAAGTATCCAAGAAGGTGCTGATAAAGCAGCTAATAAAGCTTATGATGCTAAAGAATTCGTTAAAGAAAAAGCTCATAACGCAGCTGATGTAACTGCTGAAAAAGCTCATGATGCTAAAGAATTCATTAAAGAAAAAGCTCATGACGCAGCTGATGTAACCGCTGAAAAAGCTCATGATGCTAAAGAATTCGTTAAAGAAAAAGCTCATAACGCAGCTGACGTAACTGCTGAAAAAGCTTATGATACTAAAGAATTCATTAAAGAAAAAGCTCATGATGCTAAAGAATTCATTAAAGAAAAAGCTCATGACGCAGCTGACGTAACTGCTGAAAAAGCTCATGATGCTAAAGAATTCATTAAAGAAAAAGCTCATGACGCAGCTGACGTAACTGCTGAAAAAGCTCAAGCTGATGTAACCGCTGAAAAAGCTCATGATGCTAAAAAAGCAGTAAAAAATACTATAAATGCTAATACCCCAACTAAAATGGAAGTATTAGATATTAGTAAAGAAGGCAATGCAAAATTAGTTAAGATAAAATTAACTAAACGCTTAACTGGTAAACCAGTTATTCCAAAAGAATTAAAAGAAACTTATGCTCATAAAGTTCATCTTTTAATTGTTGATGATAGTTTAGATGATTACGCTCATGTACATCCAAAAGCATTAAATGAAAATGGTATATATCAATTTGTGTGGCATCCAAAAAAAGAAGGTAATTATAGAGTCTGGGCTAATATAACTCCTTTGGATACCAATATTGAAGAATATGTTATGGGAGATTTAATTCAAAGAACTGATCTTCAAACTCAGCCTTTAGAAAGAAGAATTGACCGTACTACTACATTACATCAAGAAGTAAACGGTTATAATTTTGATTTAACATTTAATACTGCAAATGTTAAATCTGGTAAATCAGTTATTGGTGTTATAAAAGTAACTGATTCAAATGGAGCTTATATTTCTTCATTTGAGCCAATTATGGGGACATATAACCACTTAGTTGGTTTTATGGAAGATTTTGCAACAGTAACACATGTTCATCCTCTAGCTACTAAAAAAGTTTTAAGTAAATCTGACCGTGGCGGTCCTGATTTCAAGTTTCAATTTCAACCTGAAAAAACAGGTTTTATGAGACTTTTTGCACAATTTAAAATTAATGGTGAAGAAATTTACGTTCCATTTGGTTTTAATATTGATTAGCCCATTTAATTTTAAGGATATAATTAAGTAGTAAACTTTATTATATCCTTAAAAAAGTGTTCAATTAATTATTGGAGAATTTTTATGAGAAACGTCGGTGATTTTGATAGATATAACCATACAACTCATAGTTACCATGGTTATGATTACACAATTAAAACAGGTATTAGAAAATATTACCCTATTCTAGTAGTTTTTATTCTTGCTACACTCTTTTCTTTATCTACTAAAGTTACATCTATTGATGCCATTCCTTACGTTCCAGAAGAATTTTTAAATTTTACTAATGGAATTATGGGATTCACATTTTGTCTACTTGCTATGTTTAAATTATTTGATATAGCATCCTTTGTAGAAGGATTTGAAAGTTTTGATTTTCTTACAAAACGTGTAAAAATCTATGGTCTTTTATATCCATTCATTGAACTTTATCTAGGCGTAGCTTATCTAAATAACTTTATGCCTTTAGAAACTAATATTACTACTTTAATTATGATGTCTATTACTTTAATAGGTATTGGCGTTACAACTATGGTAGAAAAAGATTTAAAATGGGAAGCAATTGGAACAGGCTTAAACACACCATTGATTACCATAACTATAATGGAAAATATCGCAATGATAGCTTTTTCATTAATTAATATTATGACTATTCTAAAATAGATTGTAAAATAAAGCACATCATTGGTTTTTAAATGATGTGCTTCATTTTACAATTTAATACTTAACTTTTACTGCAGCTTTTCCATTACAAGTGCCGGAAGAAGTTACTAGATTTCTCATACTACTACCGCTAATTTCTTGATTTTCATCTGTAATATTTTTTAGTCTTTTACTTGAATGCCTTTTATATAATTCTTTTCGAGCTTCAAGATATCCTTCAGATATTTCACTAGTACTCCTAGCAACTTTTCTATAAATAGGTTCATCTCTTCTTTTATGCTCCATATGCTCTTCATGTGAAACCCATTTTGTAAATTTTAAAGGAACTTTTTTATTTAAATCAGAGTTTTTATCTAAATCCATATGATAAAAAAAACCTTCGATACTAAGCTCTGAAGACTCAATATCGCTATCAGTATTTTGGGTGGCGCTACTTTCTATAATATCTATTGCTTTATTAGGTTCTTGCTTGGTGAATAAACGTTTAAAAAATCTCTGTGCTTTTTTCATAAAAACGCCCTCATTTTAAGTTAAAGGATAAACACAAGTAAACTTATAACGCCACCTTAAGTCTTATTTAATTATAACTCAAGGTTTAAATTAAATATTTAAAATAAATTTTAAATTAATTATATATATTGAAAAGTTAATAAGTAATAATTTACAACCTTTATCAAAATTTACTACTTTATATAAATCACTATTGATTTACTAAACCTAATATTTCATCAACCAAATCAGTTTTTTCCCATGAAAAATGGCCATCCGCCTCTGGTATTCTGCCAAAATGACCATAGGAAGCTGTTTTTGCATATATAGGTCTATTAAGCTTTAAATGAGTTCTAATTCCTTTTGGTGAAAGATCCATTACTTTTTCTAAAATTTGAGAAAGTCTTGTTTCATCAACATTCCCAGTCCCGTGCGTATTAACATATAAAGCTAGTGGTTTTGCAATACCAATTGCATACGCAATTTGAATAGTACATTTCTCAGCAATACCTGCAGCCACAACATTTTTTGCTAAATATCTTGCAGCATATGCACCGGATCTATCTACTTTAGAAGGGTCTTTTCCAGAAAATGCTCCACCACCATGCGGCGCCGCTCCCCCATATGAATCAACAATAATTTTTCTTCCGGTAAGCCCTGTATCACCAACAGGTCCCCCTATAACAAACCTACCTGTTGGATTAACTAAAAATTTGTCATCGTTACACATCCAATCTTTTGGTAAAGCTTCAATAACTAATGGCCGAATTATATTTTTAACATCTTGTTGATTTAAATCAGAACTATGTTGAATTGATACTAAAACATTATTAACACGAACAGGTTTCATATTTTTATATTCAACGGTAATTTGGCTTTTAGCATCAGGTCCTAAATTTATAATTTTCCCTTTATGAATTTGCTCAAATATTGTGTACAAAATTTTATGTGCATAATGAATTGGTGCAGGCATTAAAACATTTGTTTCATTACTTGCATAACCAAACATAATACCTTGATCTCCTGCTCCTTCTTCTTTATTTGTACCTTCATCTACTCCCATAGCAATATCTGTAGACTGACGATTTAAATTGATATCAACATCAATTTTTGCCCAATGAAATTCATCTTGTTCATATCCAATTTTCTTTACAGTGCTTCTTACAATTTCTTCAATTTTTTGTTTACTAATTTCAGGGCCTCTAACTTCTCCTGCAATAATAATTTTATTTGGGATAGCAATTGATTCAACAGCCACTCTAGCCATAGGATCAAGGCTTAAAAAGGCATCAACTATATTATCAGAAATTGCATCACATATTTTGTCGGGATGTCCTTCTGAAACTGATTCACTTGTAAAAAGATAATCTTTAATCCGTGATTGACTAAAAGGCATATGACTCTCGAAAATATTATTTTTGAAAAGTCTATATTATTGAAACTTATATCACAACTGAAAGTTTAAACTCTTATTTACTTGGATATTTAGCAAAAAAATTTTTCATTTGTGCCAAATGACTTTGAGATAAATTATTCTTTAAATAGCCCCATACTCTAGGTAAAAATTGTAAATAATTCGGGTTATTATCTCTAAGGTTTTTACGGTTAAAAACTCCTACAATTTTTAAATTTCTTTGCATAGCCCATATGTTATATTCATACATGAATTCGTCTTTATCAACATTTATGCTTTTAATAAAGCGCGAAATAGCTTTATTTGCAATTTCTGGATTCACATCTCTTCTAGCATCTTCAATTAATGACATAAGATCATATGTAGGCGAACCTAAAACTGCATCTTGAAAATCAATTAACCCTACTGCTTTAATTCCATTCCTTTCTGGTAAATAGTGCAAATTATCTACATGATAATCTCTATGAACTAATATTTTTTTGGCTGATTTTGGTAATAAATTAAAAATATCTGTTATAATTTCTTTATATTCATCTTGTAAAGATTTTAAATGTTGCTTATTGTTTGCAAAATTTTCTAAGCCATATTCGGCAAATACAAGTGCTTCTTTTAAGAATTTATCATAATTATATTCTTCAAGATTATAAGTAATAGATGATCTGTATATTTCAACTAAAACATCAACTGCTTGAAAATATAATTTTTCTTCTTCTATTGGATTTTTTATTAAAAATTTTCTAAAGCTTTCATCTCCAAAATCTTCTAAAAGCAAGAAACCATTTTCTTCATCTTTATCTAAAACTTTTGGTGCAGAAAGCCCCATATTATTTAATATGCTACTTACATAAACAAATGGTCTAACATCCTCAAATTTTGGTGGAGCATCCATTATTACTAAAGTTTTATTATCGTCCAAATGAAGCCTTGAATAAGATCTAAATGAAGCGTCTTGGGGAAAGTTTTCGATTTTCGTTAATTTTAGATTTTGTTTTTTTATAAATTTTTCTTTTAAAACTGCTCTATCCATATTACTTGCTAACATCCTTTATCCTTTCAAGCCATGACCCATGAGTAACAAATTTAACAATTCGACTCTCTAAATTATCTTCCATATAATCTAAATAAATGTCCAGCCTGTTTTCTGGAAGGTATTCTTCTATAATTTCTGGCCACTCAATTATACATATATCTTTTTCTAAAAAGTCTAATAATAACAATTCTCTTATCTCACGTTTATCTTTAAGCCTGTATAAATCATAATGCCATATTTTTCCTTTAGGTGATACATATTCATGTACAAGTGTAAAAGTAGGGCTTTGTACCTCGATTGATTTATTAAAAAGGGAATTAATAAGAAACCGTGTAAAAGTTGTTTTACCAGCGCCTAAGTCACCACGTAAGGTAATAGTGTCACCTTGCTGCAGTTTCTCAGCAATTTCCAATGCTATTTTTTCTAATTGGGTTTCAGAAGAAATAAGTAGTGAATGAGCAATCATTTTATTTTATAAAGATTTTATTGTATTTAAAACTTCTTTAGCGTGATTAGTTACAGATACCTTATTCCATATTTTCTTTATTATACCGTTTTCATCAATAAGGAATGTTGTTCTTTCAATACCCATATATTTTTTTCCATACATAGATTTTTCAACCCATACTCCATAATCTTCACACATTTTACCTGTACTATCTGTAAGTAATGAAAATGGTAAACAATACTTTTGTTTAAATCCTTGATGAGATTTAGTACTATCTTTAGATACACCTAAAATTAATGTATTTAACTTTACAATTTCTTCATTTAAATCACGGAAATCTTGAGCTTCGGTAGTACATCCTGGCGTATTATCTTTTGGATAAAAATATAGAACTAATTTTTTTCCTTTAAATTTACTTAAACTAACTGTGTTCCCTTCATCATCAATAGCTTCAAATTCTGGGGCTTTACTATTTTGTGTAAGCATATAAACTCTTATAAAATTTAATTTTATTCAGGTGAATTAGTTTTTTTCAAACTTTCTAAATCATTAATATTAATACTTGTTGCTGATTTATTTTCCTTAGAAATTTTTTCAAAGACTTCTTCTCTAAGAACAGTAATGTTAGGAGGGAATTTAAAACCTAACTTTACATTTTTACCCTTTATTTCAGTTATTGTAACTGTAACATTATTACCAATTATAACTGATTCACCAATTTTTCTTGTAAGGTATAACATTTTAAAACTTTTGAAATATTAAATTATTGACATGTTTTACAAAACTTTGCATTATCAATTTAAAAGGAGTTTAACAAGTTTGCAAACAAAAAGCTATGGATATGAGTGTTCCATTATGAAAAAAATTTTTATCACACTTACACTAGTTTGTTTGACAATAAGTAACTCATTAGCTTTAAAAGTTAATGATAATAGTGAATATAATATAAGACCAAACTTTAAATCATTAAGAAATAAAAAAGTTGATGTAATTAAAAATCTTGAATCCATTATGGATTATTCAACTGAAAAACAAAAAATAATTGCAGCAAATATTGCACAAGCTAACGTTCCACATGCACGTGCTAAAACACTTAAAAAATATGACTATAAAAAGCAATTTAAAAAAATGAAAGCTGAAAGTTTTCATTTAAACACTACTTCCTCAAACCATATTCCAGGAAGCCAACGTAGTAGTAGGTTCCAAGCAATTAATGACCCAGAGGCTAATGAATTTACTCCAACGGGTAATAACATTGTGCTCGCAGATCAAGTGAAAAATGCATCTGATAACAGTATAAATTATCAAACCTATACTAAGTTATTGGCAAAAAATTATGCACTTTTAAAAACTGCAATTAGTGGTAGGTAATATGCGTAACTTATTTTTTACACTTTCACTTTTTATATTTCTAATACAGGAAGCATATAGTATTAGTGGCGGCCTTAGAGACTCAATGGAAATGTCGGCTTCAGGTATGAAGGCTCAAACAAAAAGGATGCAAGTAATTTCACAAAATATTGCAAATTCAGAATCTACTGGCTTATATCCAGATCAATTACCGTATAGAAGAAAAACTATTATTTTTGGTCTCACTAAAGATAAAAAAAAGGGTATGAATTTAGTTAAAGTAAGAAAAATTGATGTTGATAAAAGTAATTATAAAATAAGATTCGACCCAGATCACCCTGCAGCCAACGCTCAAGGTTATGTGCTATATCCGAATGTTGACAAGACCGTAGAAAACATGGATGCTAAAGAAGCACAAAGAAGTTATGAAGCAAATTTAACAAGTTTTGAAATTTCTAAAAATATGGAATTAAAAACACTGGATATTTTAAGGTAATATTATGGCAAAAGAAATAGATTTATTAAAAGTTGCAAGTCAAGCATATCTAAGAAACCAAAGTATACCTGTTAGTACTTCTTCAGAAAGTGCAGCTGCAAGCGACAGTGTTTTCGCTTCTTTTGTAAAAAAGAATCTAACTAGTACAATTGATACAATCAAACAAGCTGAAGAAATTACTGTTAAGTCTTTACAAGGTAAAGCTGATACTACTCAAGTAATTACTGCAATGGCAAGTGCGGATGCCGCATTACAAGCTATGGTAACAGTTAAAGAAAAAATAATTGAAGCTTATAAAACTATATTGAGTATGCAAATCTAATGGAAGGTCAGGAGATTGTTGCAATAGCAGGTGACGCTATTTTTGTATTTTTAAAAATTTCTGCACCTGCACTCTTAATTGCATTAACTGTTGGTCTTGTTATTTCATTAATACAAGCCTTAACACAAATCCAAGAAACTACAATTTCATTCGTACCAAAAATGATTGCTATCTTATTATGTCTATTACTTGCCTTTCCTTTCATGGGAAATCAACTCAAAACTTTCTCAGAAAGAATTAATGAGAAAATTATCGCTCTACCTTAAGTAGATACAAATATAACTCAAATACAACTTATTTAAGAATTTGGTAAAAAATTCCTTAATTTTTTTTCAATTAGAAGTTTACATTTAATCTTTTTTCAGTTTAAAATAGATTTGTCTCCTATTTTGAACAACACACCATTCGGGAGGTTAAAATGTCTACTCAACCATTTACTGAAATTGAACTTAACGTAGAATCTACCGAGGATATAAAGAATAATGTAATTGAAGGAAGCATAAAGATTAAGCATGTCAAAGACCCTAGACATCATTTTGATCTTTTAGCAATAGCACTTAAGCAAAATAATAAAATTAAAGGGTTATATCTAGAACAATTACATCATGAAAAACTAGCCGAAGTCTTTGACGTGCTTAATCAAACAAAAACTATTTCTAGTTTAGTTATTGATGAGTGTTTTTTAAGTAAGAAAACTTTTGTTTCAATACAAAATTTACTTCTTAATGATCACTTAAAAAGCTTGGAGCTTAGAAATTATACTTTTCATTTTGAAAGTAATGAATTTAATATTCCTTTAAATGAGACTTTAAAAGCTATAGAAAATAATACTTCACTTGAAGAACTAAGTTTAAGCGGGATAAAATTTAATGATAATGTTAACATAATTTTAACTATAGCTAATATTCTTGCTAAAAATAAGCACATAAAGAAATTAAATATTGAAAATTGCGAGCTTAGTAGTACTCAACTAAATTTACTAAAACAAGGGCTTTTAAAGAATACAACACTTACTCATTTCTCCCTTAAAAACTCCAAAATTGAAGTTGAAGCATCAGTAGATCATTTAATAAACATGTTCGATAAAGAAGGAAACCTATCCGTAACTCATCTAGATTTTTCTTTTATACTTATTGATAAACTTAATAATTCAGTTCCTCTTAATAAAAAACAAGCAATAAATTTAGGTAAAGCTTTAGCGAATAATAAAAAGCTTATTAGCTTAAAAATGAATCAATTATCTTTTACAGGAGTAAAAGATTATCCTGAAATTAGTAAAAACTTTTTTACTAACCTTGCCTTTAGCGAAAGTTTATTAAATTTTGAGTTAATAGGAGAATTTGCAGATCCAAGTGTTATAGTAGAGTTTCAAAAAAACTTTACAGAAAATAATAAAAGCGTGATTAAGGCACAATATCCTAAACTATACGGAGATGCCGAAGAGCAAAAACTTGAAAATGTTATTCAAAATAATTTGAAAATAAATGTTAAAAAACATTTATACACAAAATTACTAGTACCCCTTATTACTTTTTATATTTTTAAGCGTCCAATGAAAACGGAATATTTTGAAAGCTTAAAAAAGAAAAAAGAAACAGAAGATAAGAGAAGAAATATCAAAGATTTACTTGATGTATATTCCTTGGCAGGAGCACAACCTATTTTTGCTCTTTTTGACTCTGACGCAAGAAATGATGAATTTTATTTTAAAGTGGCGGTTGTAGATACTTATTATTACTTAAAAACTAAAATTAATCCAACGGATGTCCCAGGATATCATTTAATAAATGACGATTTGATATATAAAATTATTACTTTAACATATCCAGAATTTAGCAATTTACTTTTAAGCAAAATTCAAGAATATACTAAAAATTATCCTATTCATCCTTTTAAAGAGAATGACGATTTATCTCCCTCAGGGGAAAAAGAGTTAACTACCGAAGAAAAACCACAATTAGAAGGTCTAAGAAAATTTGAGTTATTACTTTCTTCATATAAAGCAATGAATAAGGCAAAAATTCCTCTAGATAAAATTATAAAATATATGGAATCATTTAAAAAATTATTCAATATAGATTCTAACTATATGAAACAGATGTTTTTACAATTTGAGTTAAAGGACAAGGAAAAGAAACCGTTTCAAAAGGAAACTAAGGAAAATGTAACGGGATTTAGAAATGCACTAAATGTAGGTACGGATAAAACACAAACTAATAAAGATACGAAAATAAGTATATTGTATGAAAAAATAAAAAATAATAGAGATGATGTAGAAAGGTTTATCCAATTTAGAACTTTACAAAAAATTCTTAAGCATGAAACTTTAAGTAAAATTTAATTATAAAGGATAAAAATTATAACCAAACATTATAATTTTTATCCTTTATTCAATAAACTTCTTTTCAAATATTAAAATATTCTCCTATACTATTTCAAGTAAATATTTAATGTTTTAAAAAATGCTTAACTCACTAAGCGATATAACTAATCAATTTCTTTTATCATATTTTTTAGTTTTTTGTCGCGTTGGCTCAGCTTTAATGACAATGCCTGCAATTGCAGAAGTATATGTTGCTGTAAGAATTCGGCTTATAATAGCTCTTATTCTTTCCTTCATTGTACAACCAATAGTAAGCAGTAAAATTGACGTACCAAGTGAAAATATATTGAAATTAACCATACAAATTTTTAGTGAAGTAATTATAGGCATTGGTATTGGTATGCTAATTAAATTCCTTTTATCTGCAATTTACACCGCTGGAACAGTAATAAGTTCACAATCAGGATTATCATCAGCAATGATGTTTGACCCGAACAGTGGAGCTCAAGGATCTGTTGAAGGAAATTTTTTAGGTGCTATAACAATTGTTTTAATTTTTGCAACTGACTTACATCATCAATTTATAGCTGGAATAATAGAAAGCTATACTATCTATAATTCATTTAGCACTTTAAATTTTAAAGATATAGTGGAGAGTTCTTCTTATATTTTAAATAAATCTTTCCAAACTGCATTTAAGCTTTCAGCCCCACACTTAGTAGTTGGAATTATATTAATGTTCTCAGCAGGTATTCTTTCAAGACTTATGCCTGCTATGCAAATTTTCTTCATTATTATGCCAGTTCAAATTTTGATTAGTTTCATCATTCTAATGTTAACTGTGGGCGGTGTAATGATGTGGTACGTTGATTTCCTACATGAAGGTGTAGGGATGATATTTATGAAATAATTATAAAAAACAAAATAGGTTTTGAATGTCAGAAGATGATGTAGATGACAGCCAAAAAACGGAAGACCCCACGCCCCGGCGGTTGGAAGAAGCGTTTAAGAAAGGACAAGTAATATATTCAAGGGAAGTTACAAATTTCTTTGTATTCTTATGTCTCATTGCCATTGTCTGGAAAGGTATTCCTATAATGGGAGAAAAAACTTATCTAAATTTTGGCTATTATTTTTTAAATAGCGATCAAATACAAATAAACGATAGTGTTTTAATGAAAATATATAAGGATTCAAGCTTATATTTTTTATTACTAATTATCGTACCTTGTAGTTTAACAATTATTGCGAGTATATTATCAAGCTTCATTCAAAATGGTCGGTTTAGCTATTCGGGTGAACCATTAATTCCAAAACTTGAAAAAATTTCTATTTTAAAGGGTTTAGGTAGATTATTTTCTCTCAAATCAGTAGTAGAATTTTTAAAAGGCTTAATTAAAATCATCGTAATTGGAGTTGCTAGTTATTTAACAATTTCTCACTCAATTAATAAAGTAAAAATCATTCATGACTACGAAATAATTTCGATAATTTCCTTTATTCATAAGTTAGCTAAAGATGTTTTAATCGTTGTTTGCTCTATATTATTTGTTATAGCAATTCTTGATTATTTATACCAGCGTTATGAGTTTTATAAAGAATTAAAAATGTCTCGTCAGGAAATTAAAGACGAATATAAAGAAACAGAAGGTAGCCCGGAAATTAAAGCTAAAATTAAGAAAATGCGTGCTGAAAGAGCAAAAAAACGCATGATGGCAAATGTTCCAAAAGCAGACGTGATAATCACAAACCCAACTCACTTTGCAGTAGCTTTGCAATATGATAAAAGTGAAATGACAGCACCAATTGTTGTAGCAAAAGGTACAGATAAAGTAGCTTTAAGAATAAGGGAAATAGCTAATAAACATGAAGTTCCAATTGTAGAAAATCCATTTTTAGCACGGGAATTATATAAGCTTGTTGATATTGAAGAAGAAGTTCCATTCGAGCACTATCAAGCAGTGGCAGAAATCATTAGTTACGTTTATAAGCTTAAAGGAAAAACAATGGAATAATAAAAGTGCAAGGGTTTTAACCGATGCACTTTTAAAATTTTACTTACTGATTAGTCCATCTTCCAAATAAACTTTTACCAGCCTTTGCAGCATCACCAAAATTACCTTTTAATAAACTTTCAACTACTTGGTTACCGTCTTGCCTATTTCTATAGTTATTATATGCAGAAACTGGACCAAGGTTGTCAAGATCATTTAATACTCTACCAGCTTCTTGAACTTTTTTCTCAACAGTTGTAGTTACTTTGTTAGCTACTCTATTAAGACTAGAAGGTTTACTTTCTCCAGTATTTGGATCAATACCAAATGTACTAATAACTGGGTCCATAATACCATCTACACACTTTTCAAAGCCAGTTTTTGGTTTATTTTTTTCTTCCTCAATTTTAGCAGCAAATTTATCGTTCCAAAAAGTATATTCTTCCCTAATTGCTTCGTTAACCAAAGTTGATTTAAGTTTATCATTTAAATAACTTTTATTATTAATTTTTTGCTGATATCTTTCTAAAATATTTTCTATCATCATGTTTTTACGGCTGTTCATAAAAGACCAAGATACTAATTCTTTACAAGTTTCATAGGCTTCTTTAAACAATGGACTAGCTTTTATTTGTTGCTTTATATTAGCTATTTCAGCTTCTTTTGCTTTAGCAACTCTTTTAGTTTCTTCTTCTTTTTGTTTTTTTAAAGCTGATTCCTGTTTTTTGCTAGCCTCTTGTTCTTTTTTATTAGAAATGGCGTTTTGCTTAGTATCATTTTGTACTGGTGAGGTACTAAATAAATTTGGAGCAGCTTTTCTATATTGTGATGCCTGTTCTGCCAATTCATCAATAATTTTATTTTGTTCTGCAACTCGTTTTTGTCGGTCAGATACTATTCTATTATAATCAAAATTTTCGTAATTTCCAATATTCACCTTTTGAGTGGATTGTTCAACTACAGGCACCGCTTCTTTTAGAGATTTTACTTGTTTTTGAGCCTCACTACTTGCTCTTACTTCCTTAACTTTGTATTCTGTAATTAATTGAATTGCTTCACTAACAGCTTCAATTTCTGAATTTCTATCAGTTTTTACAGCTTTATATTTATCTAAAATTATATTTAAGCAAACATCTTTTTCATTATTAAAATATGTTTTACATAGAGTTTTAAAATTTTGATTTTCCTCTATTGATTTAATTATTCTCTCTTTTTCTTTTGCTCCTTCGTGCGCAATTACTTCTCTAACAGCTTTATCAACTCTTTCATCTTGTTCAATACTCTTCCTAACTTTTTTATATTCTGCATATATATTTGCTATTAATGCTTCTCTATTGTTATTATAAAATTTTGTTAATAATTCATTGAAATATTGGTGAGATATAATTTTATTTGTTATTAAACGTTTCTTTTCTTCTTTACCTTGTTTTTTTGCTACATCTTTATTTTCAGCTTCTTGTTGTGGTCTATTTTGTACTGGGTTTTGGATTGGAAGATTTTGACTAACCTCAGTTACAGCATCTTCAACATTATTTAGAGCTTTTCGCATTTTATCACGCTGTTCTTCTTGAGAGGAAATATTATTTGTTAAAGTTTTATAAATCTTATAACCAATAAATCCAAATAAACTTACAAAAGCCGATCCAAACAAGCTTTTTGTACCAACCTGACTAGTTACTTGCCTAATAACTTTCTTTAAAAATTCTATCATAAAAAAGCCTCAATTTTATTATTAAGCACATATTAATACTTTTTTAAGATAAAGTTAATTATTAGTTAACATGTTAACTAATAATTAATTCTTTAATTTTCAAGCAATTATGTCGGGGTAAATGAAAGATTCAAGATAAGCAATACGATCTTTAAGCCATAATTTACGCTTTTTAAGCCTCTGAACTTTAAGGTTATTAAAGTCGTATTCATGAGATTCAATTAATGATTTTATAGTTTCTTCAATGTTAGAGTGCTCAGCTTTAAGGAGCTCTAACTCCTTGATTAATTGGTCAATTTCGTTCATACCTTCCTCAGTCAGGTAAATTAAGTAGAGTTTTGGCACTATTTATAATTATATCAAGTTTTTTATTAAATTACATTACTTTTTTATAGATTTTTAAATTATTAATTAATTAAATTTGCATTTAATGTTAAACATTATAAATTTAAATTAACTTATTGATTAAAAAAAAATTTTCAATAATATTAACAAAACTTAAAGAGTACTGAATTCTTATGTTAATTAATGATATTAATAGCTTTAAACACACCTTTAACAATCAAAACTTTTTTCTTTCATTAATAATTAATGAAGAAATTACTACTAAAAATATTGAGCTCGTTAAAGATTTTATTCTTGCTCAACCTAAAGCTGAGGTTATTATTTTTACTAAGCCGAATTTAGAGCCGAATTTATTATTTGAAATACTCGCATCTTTAGAAAAGGAAGAAAGACCTACACTTTTTAATTTTGTCGATGAAGCTACCTACAAATCTTATGATGTATATTTTAATATAGTTTTAGGAAGTCATCTTAAATTTTGTAAATTATCTAGGGAAAAATGCTTAAACGTTATTTTAATCGACGAACCATATTATTTTTCTTTAACTATTTTAAAAGACTTTACCTTTGAAGTAGCGGCTGAGGTTGCTAGTAATTTAAACGATAAAGTTAAAGAAATAATTTACTGCGGTTCCTTTGGAAACAATTCAAATAACCCTAATTTAAGCGTTAATATTCTGACTCATTTCAAGATTCTTATGTGTTACCTTAACAATTATTGCAATGTAAATGTAGTTAGATTTAATAATCAAAAAATTACAAATGAGCATTATCAAAATATTGTAGATTATATTGAAAGTTTGAAAGTACCTTCTACAATAAAACACACTTATATGGAAGATCTATATGTTGAGCAAAATTTTGAGCCCACACATGGGTATTCAGTTAATATAGATAATCTTGTAAATAATCTTTTTACTAACCCTAACTATCCAAATTTATTACTTACTTTAAAACAAACTGTAGTTAATAATGAAACTAATTTAAACACACCTTTTTACAATCAAATTTTACAAATTATTTACATTAATTTTAACTCATTTGAAAATGAGTATAAAAACGCAATTCTTATAAGCTTAGCACGTTTTAAAGCTTTTACTTTAGAACATATTAGAGAAAGATATGGTAACGTTATTCCAATATTGCTTACCAAAACTATTAATTCTAAATGGTTTCATGAAGAATTAGTTCAAAATGGAGTAGCTACCTTAATTAATGAAAATAATCCGCCAAAATTAAGCAATCTTATGTTAAATAATGAATTTGAAAAGGTTAATTTATGCGTACAGTTTAATAAAACCGCTTTCCCTCTTGAGGTCACCCCTATCCAAGCCAAAGCAAAAAATTTTAGACATAAAAATGGTAAAGATTCAATAAGTACTAACCTAAAAAATAGAGTTATAAAACCTGTAAGAACGAAATTTATCGAGTTAACTGAAAATTATATTGAAAAATCACGAATAAAATAAATAAAAAAAGGTGCCGAAATTACTTCGACACCTTTAATTAACACTCGTAAGTTACAGGGTATTAGTTACATACCTTGTTGATTACCTTGTGCTTGAACTTGAGATTGTTGTAATTCAACACTTTTTCTTAAGTTATTGTTGTTTTCAACACCGTTAACAATAGGGTTTGCTTGAACGTTATTATTGTTTTGACCATTACCAAGTAATTGACCAATTCTACCACCAAGTAAACCATCTAAGTAACTTGCAGCTTGTGCAATCTTTTCAGATACATATTTTTTACCAGCGCCGTTAAATTTACGGTTATCAACTTCATTTGCTGCATAAACAGCTGCAGCACCTAAACCTAAACCAGCACCAACTTTAGCAGCAGTTTTAATTTTGCTATTGTTCTGAGCAGGCGCAACAACTTCATTAAATAAGTCAGCTAAACCATCAACATCTGCTTCACCCCAATTAACTTCTTGTACTACTCTTGGTTGAACGTTGTTATTGTTAACTACAGGGTTTACTACTGGAGCAACTACTACTGGAGCTGGATTTAAAATTTCTACTACTTCTGGCTTATTGATACCTGCACCTTGTATAATTTTTGCAATCCCTGCACCATTTGCAGCTAAAATCATACCATCTCTTGAAACTTCCATTTCTAAACCTTTTAAAGCTTCATAATTTGCTGCATTGATTTCTGCTGCAGAAATTGGAAGATTATTTTGTTGAGCTAATGCACGAACGAATGCTTTAATAACTTCAGGTGAAGTTTGTTTATTAATTCTAATTTTTGCAATCGAACCAACACCATAATCCATTCCTGAGGTAACTATATTACCAGCAACATCTAATACTTCTAATTTAATTTTATCAGCGGGCTTTGTAATACCAAAATCTCTTGATAAATCAATCATCCAAAGTGGAGCATTTGATCCAGAAGTTCTCATTGAAGCGTTGTCTAATCTTACATTAAATTTCATATAGATTCTCCTTTGTTTAAAATAATTAATACGGATGGTTAATAATCCGTTAACTAAATAACACTATATAGTACATTATTAACTTTGTCAAGGAAATGTTAAAATATTATTAAAATAAATTAATTTTCTTTAATAATCAGCCACATAAATTTTAACGATTTAGATTTCAAAAATAGTTGCAAGGGAGGCTAACTGACTTATAAGGCTATAAACGCTTATTTCATCCTTATTAAATTTATCATTTATAAAGAACATACCCTTAGAATTTAAGTTTCCTGTTTCATCTTGCTCAGAATTTACACGCAAAAACAATGAAATAGGTTTCCCTCCAATTAAATAACTCATAGGCTCTGCAGGATTATTATTATATTTATTTTGAGTTGGAATGCCTTCTTGAATAATAACGCTCGTATTTTCCATACCTTCTTTAATTACCGCCATTTTTTTACGGGTATCTTTATTAAGGTTCAAAATTTCTTCTGCTGAAGTAATTGACATTATTCCCATACCATAAGTACCTTGGTCTGCTTTTATAAACAAATAAGGATCGTAAGGAATTTTCATTTCTTTATATTGAATTTTCAAATTTTGTAATAGTTCTTCTGCTTTAGAAGTTAAGCATTCAAGGCCTGTTTTTTCTTTAAAATTTACATATCCACACGCTTTAACCTGAGTTGTAATAAAAAATGGATTAATATTAATAAGCTTTGAAAGCTCCTCAACTAAATTATAATAAGCTTCAAAATGTTTTACTTTGCTTCTATTAAACCAACCATGTAGAGGGTTTGGGATTATTGGATTATTTGCATTTTTAATTAATTCGTTGTATCCACTACTTAAATCATTATTTAGTATCACTAAATCAAATTTATTATCATTTTTATCTACTAAAAAATTATCTTTAAGCTTTATAGGAGTATATTTTAATTCATGGCTGGAGTTACTAATTAAAATTTCTTCTTTTTCAAATAGTAAATTTGAAATTTGTAATTCAAACCCTTCAAAAACTTTTGTTAAAGCGTATACATTATCCAAATAAAATAAATTACGCGTATGGTTTTCGGTAATAAGTAAAATATTTTTAGTATTAGGATAATAAGTGCTAATATAATTTTTAAATTCTTGATTAGTTTTTTTAATTTCTTGATCTGATAAATTATTAAATCCCGCAGGAAATATATTTGTATCAACAGGGGCCACTTTGAAGCCTGAATCACGAATATCAACAGAATTATATAATGTTGGAACTAAATTTTGGAGTTTAAATTTAAAAAAATCATCAATTGTAAGCCTGTTTTTCTGTATTACACTATTCAAATAATTGATGATTTCCATTAACTACCTAAAGCTTACAATTAATAGACGATAACAAACAACAAACCGCTGTTTCTGCTCGTAAAATTCTTGGTCCTAAATTAACAGGTTTAACATTGGATTGTGATAATAAAAGCTGTTTCTCTCTTTCACTAAACCCACCTTCCGGCCCTACTAAAAGAACAACTTTATCATTATCAAGCTCAAAATCAAAAGGTTTTGCATCCACACTTTCAATGGCAGCAAGTATTGTGTGGTTTTTATATGAAGTTATAAATTTTTCTATTTTAATTTGTTCATGAAACTTAGGCGTCACAATTCTACCTGATTGTTCACTTGCTTCTTTACCGGTTAGAAACAACTTATCTATTTTTACATTTCTATTAATTGTTCTTTCAGTAATAACAGGTTGAAATTCGGTAACACCAAGCTCCGTTGCTTTTTCTATTAAAAAACATAAGCGATAATGCTTTATTGGCGCAAACCCTAGAATGATAGATAGTAATTTTTCAGTATCTTTTAATTTTTCTAAAATCTTAATTTCGCAGGCCTTATGGTAGGAACTAACGATCTCAGCTAAAAATTCACCATATTTTTCATTAAAGATTTTTAATTTAGCACCATTTTCCAAACGTAAAACATTAGCTAAATAATTAGAATCTTCCTTGCTTAGTTTTAAAATTAAGCCTGGTTCTAATTTTTCATCTATGAAAATTCGCTGAATAGTAGAACTCATTTCCCTTCAAATCCACATACTCTAAATGTTTCAATTAAATGAGGATGTAATGGCGCAGTTACATCAATTAACTTACCTTTATCTTTAAAAATAACCCTTCTTGCATGTAAATGTAATTTAATATTTATTCCATCAATAAATGCGGCTTCGCCACCATATTTTCCATCACCAACAATTGGGGTATTTAAAACTTGGCTTGCATGAATTCTAATTTGATGTTTTCGACCCGTAATAAGCTTAAATTCAATAAAAGATGCTCGTTTATGTAAATAATCAATAAGTCTATATTCAGTAATTGCTTCTTTCTTTTCCCCATCAACTATTATAGGGTGATTTATAACACCCATTTTATGTTTGGGTTCGCCAGCACAAACAGCCCAATAAAATTTTTGAATTTGATCAGTTTTAAAATATTCAGCTATTCTTTGCGCAGCTTTTCTATTTCGAGCTAGAATTAAAACGCCGCTTGTATCCTTATCAAGCCTATGAGTAAGCTTTGGACGTTCCTCTTCATCAAATTGCAAATAATCAAGCATATCATCAACACTTGTGTGAATTCCACTTCCACCTTGAACGGAAAGGCCAATAGGTTTATTTATGATAATAATATCGTCATCTTTATAAAGAATTGAATCAATTAAAAACTTACGTTTCTTTTCAGTAATTTTAGGTTTACTGTTTGTTTGTTTTTCTTCTTCAGTTCTATCATTTACAGTTAAAGAAATTGGAAGAGTTATTTCATCACCTTCCTTAGTTCTATCTTTTGATTCAGCTTTTTTACCATTTAGTTTTATTAAACCCTTGCGTAAGGATTTTTCAATACGACCTTGTATAAGATGTGGATAGGTATTTCTTAGAAATCTATCCAATCTCATATCAGAATCTTTTAAGGTAATTTGATGAGTGATGTACTCCACGTTTTCTCGGCATTTTGTGTGTTTAAACTTTAGCACTATTAACATTAAATAAGGCTACAATCAAGAGCTTATTTTTATATTGCAATTAGGGTTAAATTATCTTGTAAAAGAAGAAATTTTTCTACCTAAAATTTTTATTTCATTTTTCATATCATTTGAAAAATTATAAGTATTAAAGTTGGCTTTCCAGATAACTTCAAAAGTTTTTTCAAGCGAGCCATCTATATCTCCCTGCCTAACTTCGTTTACTACTTCGCCTACTGAGGAGATTCTATTTTTAACTCTATTAAAAAAGCCTTTTACTCCTGTTTTGTTATTTTGTTGACTCTCATGCGAACATTTATATATATAATAATCAAAGTAAGTAATAACCGTATATGCAGCTTGGAAAAAAAGCGCTATAGACCCAACATTTTTTAAAAATTTTAATGTAGTTTTTGGTAAGCTTTTCGTTGTTAACATACCTAAAACCATAACAATATTAAATTTAAGCATTATAGGATTTGTAAGCGTTTCCCAATAATTGCGAAATGCTGCAGCAATAAAGTTATGTGAACCGGTGTTATCTGAAACATTTTTATTATAATTAATAAATTGATCAATAGCATTAATCGAAGATTTAATTATATAAGTACCGGTTGCGTTTAAAACATCATTTTGCTTTTCATGCTTTGACTTTCTTTTATTTACAATTTTATCATTAAGCCAAGATAAAAAATCATTAAATGTAATTGATGCTTTTATCTCTGCTAATTTGATTTGGATTTTTGTTAATTCAGCTTGGACTTTAGCTATAAGCATAAGGATTACCTTAAATTAATTTCATAATTTATAAAGGTAAGATATAGAAGCTTCTATTAAAAATCAATAAACATTTAAACTTATTTAACTAATAAAAACTATTTTCCTTACCTTTCAATAACTTATTAATACTTACAGTATAAATTTCGATAAATCCATATTATATGTAATATCTTTTAGTTGAGATTTAACATAAGTTTCATCAATAATAATTTCTTTCTCACAAAGAGAATTATCATCACCTGCTCTAAAGCTAATATCTTCAAGAAGTTTTTCTAAAATAGTATGCAATCTTCTTGCACCAATATTTTCTACTTCTGTATTAATGGTGGTAGCAATTTCAGCTAAAGTTGCAATACCATCATCAGTAAATTTAATATTCACATTTTCAGTTTTAAGTAGCGCATCATATTGCTTTAATAAACTATTTTCAGGATCTTTCATTATTCTAATTAAATCTTCTTTAGTTAATGGATTTAATTCAACCCTAATTGGTAATCTTCCTTGTAATTCAGGTAATAAATCAGAAGGTTTTGCTAAATGGAAAGCACCTGATGCAATAAATAAAATATGATCCGTTTTAATAACTCCATATTTAGTAGAAATAAAAGTACCTTCAATTAAAGGTAAAAGGTCCCTTTGGACTCCTTCTCTGCTTACATCACCACCGCGTGCATCACTTCGAGCAACAACTTTATCAATTTCATCAATAAATACTATGCCATCTTGTTGAGTAACTTCTATAGCAGCTTTGATAACCTTTTCTTCATCAATAAGTTTATCGCTTTCTTCTTTAATTAAAGCTTCCATAGCATCTTTTAATTGCATTTTTTTAAGCTTAGTTTTTTTATCTAAACCAATAGCTTTACCAAGCATATCGCTTATACTTATAACACCAACACCCATTTGACTTCCTGGCATTCCCGGAATATCCATCATTGACATGTTATTTGAGGAAGGATTATCAGAAACTTCAATTTCTATTTCTTTATCATCTAGCTTTCCTTCATGTAAAAATTCTCTGAATTTCTCACGAGTATCTTCAGAAGATCCATCTCCTACTAAAATATCTAAAATCTTTTCTTCAGCAGTTTTCTTAGCTATTTCTTCTACATCTTTAAATAATTTTGCTCTAACTAAATTAATCGCATTTTCTAACAGATCTCTAATGATTGAATCAACGTCTTTACCTACATAGCCAACTTCAGTAAATTTAGTCGCTTCTGTTTTAATAAATGGCGCACCAACAATTTTTGCAAGTCTTCTTGCGATTTCGGTTTTACCGACACCAGTAGGTCCAATCATAAGAATATTTTTAGGTACAATCTCTTCTTGCATTTGAAGATCATCTACATTTCTACGTCTAATACGATTTCTAAGAGCAATTGCCACAGCTTTTTTAGCGGCATTTTGACCAACAATAAATCTATCTAACTCAGCTACAATTTGCTTAGGTGTTAAATGGAATTGGGAGTCATTATTTAGTTTTTGATTCTTCATTTTCTAAAACTTCCATTATACAATTATGATTACTAAATACACAAATATCAGCAGCAACTTTCATTGCTTTTTTTGCAATATCTTTAGCAGTTAAATTCTCTTGATCGTAAAGCGCTTTTGCAGCAGCAAGCGCATAATTTCCACCAGATCCAATAGCAACAACTCCTTCTTCAGGTTCTAAAACATCCCCATTTCCGGTTAATACTAATGAAATTTTGGCATCTATAACTATCATCATAGCTTCTAAACGACGTAGATATTTATCAGTACGCCAATCTTTAGCAAGTTCGACACATGCCCTTGCTAATTGATTTGGATGCTTTTCAAGCTTTGCTTCTAAGCGTTCAAAAAGGGTTAGAGCATCGGCAGTTGATCCTGCAAAACCAGCAAATATTTTACCGTTACCTAACGTTCTAAGTTTTTTTGCATTGGATTTCATAATAGTATTTCCAAGTGAAACCTGCCCATCTGCAGCAATAACTACTTGATTTCCTTTTCTAACTGAAAGGATAGTTGTACCATGCATTGATTCTAAAGCCATTTTTTACCTTATTTTTTAAATCGAATAGCTTTAAGATAATTATTTGTAAATAGAATTTCAAGGGGAGATATGGAAATTAATCCTAAATTAATTAGAAATTAACCCTCCCCCTGATTTTAACAAGATATAAATTTACTCTATATGTTACTTAGTTAATTCAGCTTCGCTATTTTTTGCTCTTCTATCATTTTCAGCTTGTCTTAAACGTTCGTTATCTATTAAAAATCGAATTTTATAATCTTTTGCGTGCCCTATTTTTCTATGATTAGAGTTTTCTATAACTAAATCACTTTGTACTTCAGAGGCTCTTCCTAAAATTTTTACAGCATCAAAAAATCTTTTATAAGTTTTTTCATGAGCTTTTCTTTCTGCTTCTAATTCTTGTCTTAATTTACTATCTTCTTCGATTGATTTTTGTTTATCTTCTAATTCACTGTTTAGTTGTTCTGCTTGGTTTTTTAATTCTTGTTGGTTTTTTAATTTTTGTTGGGTTTTTAATAATCTATTTATTTCTAATTTTTGATTATCATTTTTCTTTTTTAAATCTGCTACTTCCTTATTAGTTTTCTCAATAGTCTGCAAATTACCTTCAACTTGTTTTCTCAAAGATTCTGTTTCTCCTCTTAAATATAAAATTAAATTACCCATTTGAGTCTGCACTTGCTCTAACCGCACATTTTCATTTTTAAGTTCAGTTTTTTCTTTATTCAAAGTTATAATTTCCTTTTGCGCCTTACCCACGCTTTCTAAAGTATTTCCAATACTTTCAGTCAACTTAGCTACCAATTCATTTAAACTTTTATTTTCTATCTGTAATTGTAAATTTTTAATTTTAAGTGTTTCTAATGCCTGATCTGTAGTTTGAGTTAATTTTAATTTTTGTACTGCAAGATCAAGCGTTTTTTCACTAAGCTTAGCATATTTTATTAATTCTTCACGGGTCATTTCCTCGAAAATAACTTTACTTGAATCAATAGAATCCTGTATTTTTTCCTGTTTTGACATATTTACCTACAAAAATATTAATTTTGTATATGTCATTAACACATTATGAATTATTTTTCAATGTTAAGAGAGCTACTCTATTTAAATTGAATGTAATAATATATTTGCCATTAAATCAATTTTTTATAATTGATTTTGCTTCCTCAAATCTTGGCGCTAAATTAAGATTTATATCAACATGCAATGTTTTTGATAATTTTAATATTGTTTCAAGCTTTGTAAGAATATGATTCTCTTGCTGGTCTTTTGGTAACTCATTTATTTTATCTTTTATTTGCTGAAATATTTCTGAAGTAGCAAATGACCCTAAATCATTAATCGCTGTCTTAAAACTTTCAGCTTCTTTAATGTCTAAAGTTTTCCCTTCACTAAATATTTTATCTAATAAAGACTGAAGACTTTCACAAGCTATTCTTACTTTGTCTGTATTTAATCCTTTAATTGAAATGTCTTTTAAGTCTTCTGTATTAAAATTTTTAATATTAAATGAAAGCTCTTTGACAGTCGCATGTCTAAACATTTCATTTGCAATATAAGCTTTCATTTGTTGTAAATTGTTTATATCAAGTGCCTTACTTTCTTTAAACCTTTGTACAAATGTTTTATCATCTTTTAAATTATTTGATTCTTCAAATGAATTTAACGCTCCTAACACTAAACCCCCTGCTGGTAACAATGGAGCAACCGCAATTGAAACAGGGGCGAGTAACCCTACGCCACCGCATATAAGTAAGCTTGCACCTGCAGTTACAGGAGCAAGTTGAGCGCCAATATATAATCCGCCTGCAGCAATACTTCCGCTAAATGCTGCAACTGAACCAACTACTCCTCCAAGTGCTGTTCCAGCAATTGCTGCGGAAATTAAAGGTACATACACATAAGCTATAGCTAATGTAGTTGCAACAATGGCAGCAGCTACTGCAACAATCCCTAAAGCTAATAAAATATCTTTTTTAACATCTCTATTTTTTGAAAATTTTAAATAATTTTCTCTTAAATCTTTAAATTCTTGCTTTAATTTGTTTTTTTGTTCTTGAGTAAGGTTTATTTCATTAGTAAGTTGAGTGATGATTCTATCGCTTTCTTCTTCAATATTTTCAGATGTAATTATTTTATCTAAATCATCATCATTTAACAGCTTTTCATTATTTAAGAAAAATTTTTCTATCTCATCTAATTTTTTTATTAAAACTTCTTGTTCTTCTTTGTTTAGTTTATCAAATTCATTTTTTAAAGGTTTTAATAATTCTACTAACTCCTGAGTATTTCCTCTTATATCAGCTCCGCTTAAAATAAATTTATGTATACGGATAAGATCCGATGGAATAAATCTATATCCATTATCTTTGAACCATTCTTTAATTTTTTCAAAATCGCTATCCCATGTATATTTTAAATTTTCAATAGCATTACTGGATTCTTTATCCATTAGATTATTACTTACTAGTAAATTTTCTACCGTCCTTTCTAAATTTTCTTTACCTATAAAAGCCAGATTTAGGTCATTTAATATTTTTGCAATTATTGAAGTTTGTATATTATTCAAATTATTTAATGTCCCAGTTCTATTCTGTGTATTCTTAGCCATATTGAAAACCTTTATAGTTAAATTTAAATAATTATAACATATTAATTAACTTTTTAAAACATGGCTAACGTGCTGATTTTTTCATCTTTTATAGAAAACGATAAAATCTCCTTGTAAATATCACCAATTTATTTTAAATTATAATTACTTTTTAAAATCAGAGGCTTATAAGAAAGTTAATGTTTTTTGACCTTGAAATCTTACATAAATACTTACCAATTTTAATCTTTTTAGGTATTGCAATTGGGTTATCATTTGTAATAACTGTTTTACCATTTATTATAGCAAGTAATAAGCCTGACAAAGAAAAACTTTCCGCTTATGAATGTGGATTTGAAGCTTTCGGCGATGCGCGTGGTAAATTTGATGTAAGATTCTATTTAGTAGCAATATTATTTATAATTTTTGATCTTGAAATAACTTTCCTTTTTCCATGGGCAATTTCTTTAGGTAAAATTGGTGTTTTTGGGTTTTGGTCTATGATGATTTTCCTAAGCGTTTTAACTATAGGTTTCATTTATGAATGGAAGAAAGGCGCTCTTGAGTGGGAATAAAAATAATTGGAGAAAATTATGTCTTTAGCATCATCTAACAATTCGGATGAAATTTTAGGGCAAATTGCAGAAGAAGCAAGTAATAAAGGTTTTGTTACAGCTAAACTTGATGACCTTGTTAATTGGGCAAGAACAGGTTCGCTTTGGCCAATGACTTTTGGTCTTGCATGTTGTGCAGTTGAAATGATGCAAACAGCAGCAAGTCGCTATGATCTTGATAGGTTTGGTTTAGTATTTCGCCCTAGTCCAAGGCAATCGGATGTTATGATTGTTGCAGGAACTCTTTGCAATAAAATGGCCCCGGCGCTTAGAAAAGTATATGATCAAATGCCAGAACCACGTTATGTAATTTCTATGGGAAGTTGTGCAAATGGTGGTGGTTATTATCATTATTCATATTCAGTTGTGCGTGGATGTGACCGCATAGTACCAGTCGATGTATATGTTCCAGGTTGCCCACCAACAGCAGAAGCTCTTCTTTATGGAATTTTACAATTACAAAGAAAAATTAAAAAAACTGGCTCATTAAAATTAACTAGAGACTAAATAAATGGCAAATAATTTAAGTAACGAAGCATTAGAAAATCATATTAAAACTTCGCTTCCTTTTGCTGAAGAATTAAAATTTAGAGAAGATATTAAAACAATTCTTTGCCGCGTTCCTGCTGATAAAATTGAAGTTGCACTTAAATTTTTTAAAGATGATGCAAACATAAATTGTAAAGTTTTTGTTGATTTATTTGGTGCTGATTTTCCAGAACGTGAAATGCGTTTCGACATTATTTATAACCTACTTAGCCTTACCCATAATTTACGAGTTGAAATTAAAGTTGCAGCTGATGAAACAACTATTATTCCATCTGCTATAAATGTTTATAACGCAGCCTCTTGGTATGAACGTGAAGCATGGGATATGTATGGGGTTATGTTTGCAAATAATCCTGACTTAAGAAGAATTTTAACCGATTATGGTTTTGAAGGCCATCCGCTTCGTAAAGATTTCCCATTAACAGGTTTTGTTGAAGTTCGTTATGACATTGAAACCAAACGTGTAATTTACGAACCAGTTGACCTTCGCCAAGAATTTAGAAGTTTTGATTTCCTAAGCCCTTGGGAAGGTACTGATTATGTTTTACCAGGCGACGAAAAAGCTGTAAAATAATAACTTATTCTCTAACTTGATTTGAAGATTTTGTATTAGTATTATTAGTTAAATATATTAAATTTCAACATCAACAACGTCTATTTGTTGCTGATTTGCCTATTCGTAGCGTTACCTTTTTTAAAACTTTAATCAATACATTCAATCGTTTTATTGAATTTATTTCATTTTTACAAAGCAATTCCCTTATTAAATAACGCTTCTGTAGATTTAGTTTCGCTTGTAATTACATTGATTTGATTTCACTTTATTATTAATTGTTAAATTTATAGTTTTTTTCAAGTTTTGAGGCTAAGTTACAATCAATTTAATTTACAAGCGCTATAGTTAACAATTAGTTAATTACCAAATTAAATTTTAATTTCAAACACAAGCCTTGTGTTTAAAAGATTTTTCAAATATGCTAGATTTTATGTAGAAGTTAATAGAATAAGGAGAGATAAAATGGCTAGCTCTATTTTAAAGTTTATGCAGGAAGCATTTAAATGCGCAAGTAAAGGGGAATGCAGCAGCTTATTCAAGCTTACAGGTAACTTTATTTTAAATACTTTCAAAACAAAAGGGCTTGCAGGCGGTTTAAGATTTTTCTTTAAACTTTGGATTTTTAAAATTCTAGCAGTATTTGCTCTTAAAAATATTAAATCTATTTTCGGTTTTTTCAAGTCAATGATAAGAAAATTCTCGCCTAATTCAAATAACAGAAATATTCGCTAATTAATTTAAATTTGGTTTATCATTTTTATTATTTGCTAATTTGTTTTTATGATCACGCGTAAATGAAGGTGCTTTATCATCTAAATCATCTTTAGCTAATTCATTTTTCATATCTTTTGATACTTTTTCAAATACAGCCTTTTCTTTAATACCAAATATAGATTTAAATGAACTAATAAACCCTGCTCCACCTTCTCTACTTTTTCTTATCGATTGAACTTTAGGAATAGAAAGCTGTTTAAATAATTCTTTCATTTCACCTTTAGCATAATCAATCGCAGTTTTTCCGAAACGATCTTTCATTTCTATTTTTGCACCTGATTTAACTAACTCTTTTACTGTTTCCAAATGTCCATATTTAGTTGCACTAATTAAAGCTGTTTGACCACTAGCATTATGAGTATTTACATTAGCTCCTGCCTTAATTAATTCTCTAACTATACTCACATTGCCAATTGTGGCCATTTGAATTAATGGGGTCTTGCCATTTGGAAGAGTGACATTAAAATTATATTTTTTCTCAATAAGTACGCTTATAATTTCCATTTGGTTATTATTTAATGCCCATTCTAAAACAAGATCTTTATCACTTAAATTATCCGCTACTTTAGCTAACGGTAAAATTAATGACTCCATTTCTTTTGCTATAGCAAGCTGCAAAACATTATGCCCTTTTATATCGGTAACATTTAGATCGATACCATTATCTATTAACTCAAATGCTTCTTGCTCTTTACCTTTTTTTACTAATTCAATTAATTTCAGTGTATTTTTTTGAACTTCACTAATTTCTCTATTTTCTTTAAAATATTTTTCTTGCAATGGTTTTATGTAATTATCAATATACCCCTTTAAAGGTGCAAATATTTTATATACAATTTCTTTATTTCCCCTTGCTAATTGCTCATTAAATCGCACAATTAATTCTTTATGTTGGTCTTTTGTGGAATAAACTTCATTATCATATACATTGCCAATAGTTCTAATAATTGACTTGATAGTGCCTAATTCTGTAGATTGATTTTCACCTTTTGGGTCAATTTTTAAATAATTATCATTTATAAATTTTATTAATTCTTCTTTAGATAAACCTATTATAAATTTTATTATTTCATCTTTAGACAACTTATCTTTATCTCTAGAAAACTCATTAACAAGTTTTGCGGCTTCTATAGCGACGTTACGTAAAACTATTAATTCAACATTTTCAAAAGCATTTTTTTCTTTTTCATTATTAACACTATAAGGATAAGCTTCATTACTAAATAACATTTGCATTTCATAATGTGTAGCTTCGTGCATTAAGGTTCCTTCAACTCTTTGATTTACCCAATCTAAATATCTACCTGCAACCACAATGCTATTTTTTAAATTGTAATAACCTAAGCTACCATCCATTTCTGGATTAAAATCTTTTACATTTCTTTTATCAGAAATTACTATATTCATTTTATTATTAAGACTATAAGTATACAGGGTTTTAAGTGTATTGAATAAATATTGATTACTAGTAAGCCTTTCTATAATGTCGCCAAGTAATCCTGTTGCCGCAAAATTACCCTCTACAAAAGATACTTTTAAAATTGAATCAACCACTTCTTTTTGTTCAGACGTTAAAGCCCTATATTTTTCTAGCGATTCAGCACTTTCTTCTTGTAAACGTGAAAATAAAGTATCTTTTTTTGTTATTAAAGCATTTTGCTTATTTACTCTGTATGTAACTTTATTTTCAAGTTGCTTATTAACTTGTGCTTCATCGACTTTTTCTTTTAAACTTAAGGCTTCTTTAAATTCATCTTTTGCTTTTTCAAATTCGCCTATTTTGTTGTAAGCATAAGTCAAAGCCATTTTTATATTATATAATTCATTTACTGAACCTTCTAAATTTTCTAAAGCTTCTTTTTTTCGCTTTAGAAAATTTAACATAGCAATTTTATCTTCAGCTTTTCCAATATTTTTAAAGGTTTTAATAAAATTTTCTGAAATAAATTCTTTACTAATATTGAATAATTTCTCTTCAAAAGCTTTTACTTTAGGTTTTAAGCCATTTGAGTTTTTCAATGTATGAGTTAATTTTAAATCAGTAATTTTACGCTCTAGAAAATCAATTAAATTAATTTGATTTTCCATCGTTAAATTACTAATATCAGTCTCATGTGGGGAATTTGCTATATTATCATATAACAGAATATTTTCACTATACATAAGAAATCTTTTAGCTTCAACGTATGCTATTCTTGCTTCATCAAAATTTTTTAATGTTCTAAAGTAATCACCTTGTAACTTTTTTATTATCGCAAGTTGTTTACAAAAATCTTGAGATAAGTTTTTTTCAAAGTTTTTAGCTAAAATACTTTCTTCTAAATCTTGTAAAAATTTTACTATTTCCTGAGGGGAAAGATTTGGGTTCGGTAAACTTTCTAAAACTTTTTTCTCTTCATTTTGCATTGGAGCAAACATTTGAATTATTTCTTTCATAAATCAATTACCTTAGAAATCTTATGTACTTATATTAATTATAAAACTTCTAGGTTAAATAGTTATTAATTTTTTAATTATTTCTTAATTGAGTTTTAAATATTACAATTATCAATAACTTATAGATTTATCCGCATTTATTTAGATTTAATATTTCCTTAAACCTTTCTACTTTTAGTCCTTGAAATATATAAATATTTTCGTTACAAATTAGGTTTGTAATAATTTAAGCCTTAGGGAAGATATGACTCAGCTTGATATTAAAAACATGACCTTAAACTTTGGTCCGCAGCATCCTGCAGCCCATGGAGTTTTAAGGCTAGTTCTTGAAATGGATGGTGAAGTAATTGAAAGAGCTGATCCTCACATTGGTCTTCTCCATCGTGGTACTGAAAAGCTAATGGAGCATAAAACTTACTTACAAGCTCTCCCTTACTTAGACCGCCTTGATTATGTTGCTCCAATGAATCAAGAACATGCATATTGTTTAGCGGTTGAAAAATTACTAGGCTGTGAAGTACCGAAACGCGCTCAATATATTAGGGTTTTATTTTCTGAAATATCAAGATTACTTAATCATATTTTAAATGTAACTACACAAGCACTTGACGTTGGTGCAACCACTCCACTTCTTTGGATGTTTGAAGACCGTGAAAAAATGATGGAATTTTATGAAAGAGTTTCAGGTGCAAGGTTACACGCAGCTTACTTCCGACCAGGTGGAGTTAACCAAGACTTACCTAAAGGTTTACTCGAAGATATTGCTGAATTTATTGAAGAATTTCCAAAGCATTTAAGTGACATGGAAAACTTACTTACTGAAAACCGTATCTGGAAACAACGCTTAGTAGACATAGGTGTTGTAACACCAGAACAAGCAATGGATTGGGGATTTTCTGGTCCGATGCTTAGAGGTTCAGGCATTGCATGGGATTTAAGAAAATCGAGACCTTATGATGTATATGATGAAATCGAATTCGATATTCCAGTTGGAAAAAATGGTGATTGTTACGATAGATATTTAATTCGCATTGAAGAAATGTATCAATCAGTAAAAATAATAAAACAATGCCTTCAAAAAATTCCTGAAGGACCAATAAAAACACTTGATCGTAAAATTGCTTCCCCGCCACGTGCTGAAATGAAAAATTCAATGGAAGCATTAATTCATCACTTTAAATTATATACAGAAGGTTACCATGTTCCAAAAGGTGAATATTACGCAGCTGTAGAAGCACCTAAAGGAGAATTTGGAGTTTACATAATTGCAGATGGAACAAACAGACCATATAGAGCACGTTTAAGAGCACCAGGATTTGCCCATCTTCAAGGATTAGATTTTATGTCAAAAGGACACATGCTTGCAGACGTTGTTACAATAATCGGTAGCCTTGATATTGTATTTGGTGAAATAGATAGATAAGTTTGGAGAATTGTTTTAATGAGCACAGAAAATACATCAACTTGTTTTGAACAACCAAAATCATTCAAGTTTACTGATGAGAATTTAAAAAAAATAAAAGAAATTACTAAAAAATATCCTGAAGGAAGACAGCAAAGCGCTGTTCTACCCGCTTTATATATTGCTCAAGACCAGAGTGGCGGATGGATTTCAAAAGTAGCTATGGATGAAATTGCGCAAATATTGAATATTCCTAATATAAAAGTTTATGAAGTTGCTACATTCTATAGCATGTTCAATTTACAACCTGTAGGCAAATATCATTTACAAATTTGCGGCACCACACCTTGTTGGCTAAGAGGCTCTGATAAGCTGTTTGAAGCTTGTAATTACAAATTAGGAATTAAAAAAGGTGAAACCTCAAGTGACGGTTTATTTACATTAAGCGAAGTTGAATGTCTTGGCGCGTGCGTTAATGCTCCTGTCGTTCAAATTAATAATGAAAATTACTACGAAGATTTAAATGAAGAAAATTTTATAAAGCTTCTCGATAATTTAAAAAATGGTAATGCGCCTAAAATTGGATCACAAATAGGCCGTCAGGGATCATGTCCTGAAGGTGGGTCTACAACCTTAAAAAATAAATAATACTTATACTAATAAGATAATAGATAAGTCCTTACCTGCAGCTGAAAAACTTTTTCGGGCCCAATAATATTAATGATCTTATTTTGCCAACTGATTTAGATATTGAAATTGGTGAGCACTAGGTCGCCAGCAAGTGCTCTTTGGTTGTTTTCTTTATACCAATCTACTTTTTCAAAATTTTTAAAATTCTCTTTTATGTATTAAAAATAATTACTTTTATTACAACCAATAATAGAAAAATATCTTAATCTTAGTTTTAAGTATCTGAATTTTATTATTAAATTAAAACATACGAATTAAAAATTGACTTTTTTCATTTTATTAACTATTATTTAACTAATTTTTAATTTAATTTATTAATTTACATTTAGGTAATAGAATGAAGATTACAGAGGAAAGCTTAAATAAAGATGAAAACTCAGCAGATGAAAGCTTAACTGAAGTCGAAGCTAGAACTCCAATTATTTCTAGATCACCTGCTGTACCAGCTAATACAACAATACGACAAATACCAATTAATTTAGCGCCAACTTCTTTAATAAGCTCAAATAATATACCTACTAATTATTCAGGAGCTCCGCAAAACTATATACCCATAATGCCTCGGGGACAATTCTTTACTGTCGACTTACCATCGCAACCTGTTGCACCCCAAATTAATAATACTACTATAACTGATGTAAAACCATATCTTACTATTAACATAGATCAAGCAACTGCTAATAAAATTATACCTTTATTATTAAAAGTATATCATGATGATAAAAAACAAATAATAAATAACCCTGCTTTAGCAAGCTTCCAATCTTTTTATAAAGATAAAAAAAATACACAGAAAATTATAAATTTCCTAGAGAAGCTGGCTTTAGAAGATCAAATTAACATAATTTTTGCTAAAAATCATAAAACTAGTAATTTATTTACTATGGCCGCTATTAATCCTCAATTATTTAAGTGGATTATTGATAATGTATTTGTTAAAGCTGCTAATAGTTTAGAAAATTATAATTTAGCTAGTAATTTAGAAAAGCGTGAAAAATATACATTATTTAAAACTACTAAAATTTCATACACAATTTTAAAGGAATTGTTAAGCGCTGATCCGAATTTAGAGTTTTATAAAATATTATTTAGTTATTGTAATTCTGATAATTATATTAAAAAAGTAATCGAGCCTTTTAAGACATATTTGTTATCTAAAACAAAAACAAATAAAGTTGCAGATAAGCGCACTTCGATTACAATAATAATTGACGAAGCAAACACTATTTATATTCAAAACTTGCTAGATATATTACCTAATTGTTTCTGGAAAGATCAAAAGTGGGTTGATGCGCTTGTAAATATATATCATAATATTACTGATCAAGCCAAAAAAGATATTATTATTAATATTCTACAACGCAAAAAGGAAGAAATTGGCCTAACTTTTGAAATCCTACCGCAGTCACAAAATGTACTGCAATCTCCTACAAATTATTCAGGCGCTGCTCAAAACTCTTTACAAGCAGATACCCAAGATCATATTTTATCAACTTCAAGTTTACAAATAATTCCGCAAACAAATAATGAAGTTACAAATGAAATTATATTCCACCTTTCTTGCAACAATATTGATCAAGAAACTGCTATTAAAATTAAAAACATTTTATTAAATATTAGTTATAATGATAGAAAAAAACCATTATATAGCTATAATTTAGAAACTTTTCAACTTTTTTACAAAGATAAAAAAAATACTAAAAATGTTATAAATTTTTTGGAAAAGCTTGATTTAAGAAGCCAAATTCAGATTATTTTTACAAATAATATTAATTCAAGTAACTTATATACTATTTCAGCTACTAACCCTGAGCTATTTAAATGGATTGTGGATAATATATTTGTTAATGCAGTAAACAGCATTCATTCTCATAATTTAACTACAAATTTAATAAATTATGAAAAATATTTATTTTATATCTCAAATAATGATTCATTTAGTGTATTAAATGAATTATCACATACTGATCCTGAATTAAAATTTTATAAAATATTATTTAGTCATATTAATTCTAATATTTATGTTCAAAAAGTAATCGAACCTTTTAAGACCTATTTATTATCATCTCCTAAAACTAAAAAAAATTCAAAATCAAAAAATGATCAACCAATAATTCACTTATTAATTGATGAAGCAAGCGTTGAATATATTCAAGGATTATTAAATTTAATACCTGAATACTTTTGGGAAGATCAAAACTGGATTAATGCACTTGAAAATAAGCGTAACAATATTACTGATCAAAACAAAAAAGCTGCTATCAATGAAATTCTTCAACGTAAAAAAGAAAAACGAAATAGAACTATTTTAATGCCAAACTTTTCATCTCAGCAAAGAGATGCAGGAGCAACCTATGTTCCACGAATAAATATTCCTAATACAAGGTTGTCATTTAATCCAGCTAATAATGCACCTACTAATTATTCCGGTAACCCATCTCAACACCCTTCTAACTATTCTATTACACCAAAAGGCTATATGGTTTCTCAGAATAATCCACCTATTGCTGTAGGTCCAAAAGCAAATGCGCCAATTTCTCGTTTACCTGGTCAAAGAATATTTGTGCAGTCTCACAATCAATCATCAATTCAACCTTCAATTAGAGGAGGCAATGTTTATATTACCCAATTGATTTCAGATAATAATTTAAATAAAGAAACAGCAATAGAAGTTAGAGATTTGCTATTAAATATTCAAAACTTACCTGAAAATGTTCCTCACTTACAAGCTTTTAACAAATTTAGTGAATTTACAAGTAATGCTTATTTCATTATAAATTTTTTGGATAAACTTGATTTGCAAGACCAAATTAAAGTTATTTTTAAAAGATATAACTCAATTTGTAGTTTATTCACTAATTCTACTTATATCCCTAAATTATTTAAGTGGATTGTTGATAATGTGTTTGTTAAGGCGTCAAATAGTGCAGAAGCTAATATTTTAAGCAATCATTTAGCAAACGTTAACCAGTATCCTGCAAAACATGGGGCGCTTTTACTAAAATTTTTATTTTCAATAGATAAAAATTTAGATTTTTATAAAATATTGTTTAGTCATTCAAATGAACCAAATTACGTTAATAATGTAATTAATCCTTTTAAGGTTTATTTAATGTCTCCTGTAACAATTATTAAAGCGAATGGATTAGAAAAAATTCCTGTAAAATATGATTATACCATTCAATATTTAATTGAAGTGGCAGATACAAAATATCTTCAGGATCTATTTAATATATTACCTAATTGTTTCTGGGAAGATCAAAACTGGGTTAATACACTTGTAAATAAGTGTAACAATATTACTGATCAAAACAAAAAAATAGCTGTTAATACTATTATTGAGCAGAAAAAGAAAGAAATAAATAAATCAGTTCAAACGATCAATTCCAATATACCATCAAAGAATATTGAAGAAAACTTAGTTATAGATCTTGAAGCACACTCTCCAACTTCAAATGTATTATCAAATAATAACCCTGTAGAAATGAATTCTACTCAAGAAAAAGAACAGGAAAATGATATATTAAACGCTAATACTAAAATAAATAATAATGTTCATAATAAAACCTCACGTATTATAATTAATGAAGAGGAAAGTGAAAAAGGAAGCGGAAGTGAAACTGAACCTTTAACTAATGAAGAATCTAGTGATAATGAAGAAGAATTAATTTTAAATTTATCTATTAACCAAAATACTAATCTTGCCTCACATACAGCACGTCCAGCATTCCTGCCAACTCAAGACCTTGTAGTCGATAATAATTATTCAAGAACACAGCTACAAGTTCAAAATAATTCTTCTGTAGTTAGTCAGAATATAAATACAGTTAAAACTAGTGAAGAAATAAGTGCTGTTAACATTTACCAATTACTTAGTGGTGAATTAAGTAAAGAAATAGCTGTAGAAATCAAAAACATGTTATTGGAATGCAGTAAAAATAATAAGAAAAAAATGCCTTTATTAATTGTCTTTAATAAGTTTTATAAGAATAAAGAAAATACTGAAAAACTTATAAGTTTTTTAGAAAAACTTGAATTAAGTGACCAAATTAAAATTATTTTTATTAGTAATGGTAATTCCAATACATTATTTACTACTTCAGTTATCAATTTTCCATTATTTAAATGGATCGTTAATGAAATTGTTGCAAAAGCTGCAAACGATGAAACCCATGCTGAATTTTTATATACAAATTTGAGAAAAATAAGAAACTATAATATATATATTAAAAATACTCCTTTAAGTCTTTTAAAAGAATTAACAGAGGTTGATAAGGAGCTAAATTTTTACAAAATATTATTTCATCATATAAGGTCTGATAAATATGTTAAAAATGTGATTGAACCTTTTAAGAAATATTTATTAACGCCTGTAAATAAAGTTCGAGGTAAAGAAGGTAAAGGAGCTCTAAAGCAACCTATTACTATTAAAGTAATAATTGATGCAGCAGATATTAGCTATATTCAAAATTTATTAAATTTGTTGCCAGAATGTTTTTGGAGAGATCCAAACTGGTATAAAACTCTTAAGGAAATTAATATTAGTTTATCAGATCAAGATAAAAAGGCAGCTATTAATGCAATTCTCCAACGTAAAAAAGAAGAACTAAAAATAGAGATTCCTGATTTAATGATAGTAGATGAAGGTGAACAAATTACTGAAATGGTTGCTCCTGTAAGACAGCGTCAAAAAGTTAATAAACCAATGACTATTGAGGAAAGGGAAGCTGCACTTGCTACAGCTAGTTTTGCGATAAATAACACTGCCAAAACAAAAATTTCTGAGCAACCAGAGCAAAATTCTAAAACATTTAGTTCATATATGGACTCACTTTTAGAACAAACACTTGATTTAGTTAATTACTATTTATATGTAAGATTGTGCACACTACTAGTTCTTATGGCAAATGGAAAATCAGTTGTAATTCCAGCTTTCCATAAGAAAAACACTGAATCTACTTCATCGGTTATCGAAATTCCAGATGATGAAGATATACAGGTAATTAATAGTAATGCATTACCAACTCAGAATAATATTGTTTCAAATAGGGCAAGAATTGAGATAAGTAGAGGAGTTGAACACAATATTGAAGAAGAGAAATCTGGTGAAGAAAGGCCTAATAAAAGAAGTAAGCTTAACGATGGCTCATCTCAAGCTAAAAAATAAAAACATTTAAAGTTAGGTAAAAGCTTAAATTTTTACCTAACAACCTATTACGTAACTTTACTATTAAAAAATTATAATAACCTTATGCAAAAAAAATGAAATCCAAAAAACTTAAACTATTTTAAAAATTTCTCTTATTATTTATAGGTAAAATTTTACTTCAATAATTTGTGGAAAGCATACTTACAAAAACTAAAGTATTTTTTAATGCTTCGTCCACTTTACCCATATCGCTTGTCATAATATGTAAATAATAAGAAAAACATCCTTTATCAGTAAATATTTTAATTAATAAATTCTTTCTAAACCAATAGCTTAAATTTTACTAAAATTATATTAATATTTAATTGACTTAATTCATTGTGTTAACTATTCTTTAACTTAATTTTAATGAATATTTTATATTAATATATTTAAGGAATTTAAATGTCAAAATCTAACAAGCCTGAATTTAGTAAAAATTATTTTAAATTTAAAATATCTGACCTCATCCCATCCAACACTAAAAATAATAAAAAAACTATTGACCAAGCGAAAAGTTTACAAACTACTTTAAGTTTAGATAATCAATTAAACAATGAAAGGGCTTTTCCAAACATAGTAACACCGTCAACGAGTCATTCAACTCAAATACTAAATTGGGAAGAAGTAGAATTAAATTTATTTAGTAGAATATTATCTTCTATTAAATTTAATTCATTAGAAGAAAAGGCTGTTGAATTGCTTGGTGAATCGATGATAAACTCAAAAGATAATAATTCAAATAAATCAAAAAAGAAAAAATCTTATAACACTTATGATATGAGAAATTCTATTTATAAAGACATTGATAATTACATGTCACAGGATTTGAGCGATGATCAAATAAGCACTCTTAAAGAACTTTTATTTAAAATTCACAAGAATACAAATAATCAAAAAGCCATAAATCCACATTTAAAAACCTTACTTGCTTACTGCCTTAATCCTTCTAATAATAAAAAAGTTTTGGATTTTTTTAATAAATTAGATTTTAGCACTAAACTCAAATTAATTTTTGAAAAAATTAAAGATAATGGCAATTTATTTTCAAACTTAATTAAAGATAATTTTAAGTTATTTGAAGAATTAATGCAGCCTATTTTTGAAGTTGCATCAACAAATTATGAATACGCATGTATCCTCTCTAAATATTTAGCTAACTTAGAAAAATATACTTTGCCTATAAAAGAATTAAAATATACAGCTATTTCAATTTTACAATTTATAGCTGATAAAAAAAGTGGGTTAGAATTTTATAGTTTAATATTTAAATATTCAGACTCAAATTTCTCTAAAAACCACATTTTAGAAGGTTTTAAAAGTTATTTATTAGGTTCCCCATTAAGTCTTAGAGGAGGTCCAAAAAATAAGAAAGATAATGATTCATTAATAGAATTAATTATTAGAAATTCTGATCAAGAATATAGTAAAAAATTATTAAACCTCTTCCCAAATTATTTTTGGTCAGATGAAAACTGGCTTAACGCTCTTAATAAAATTTGTGAGAAGCTTGACGCGGCAATGAAAAAAGTTATTACAGATATTAGCAATTCTAAACAACAATCTTTAGCTCAAGAAACGCAAGAAAAAAGTAACCTTTCTGCTAATCCAATGGAAATTGAAGACACTTTAAGTCAAACCTCGAATGGCGATAATTCTCCTGTTCAATCAATTAATTTAACAAAAAGAAGATTACACTCTCCATTTTTATCTTTAATATTTGATAAAAATACAAGGCAAATAAAAAATAATTCAGGCACAGTAGTTGGCAATTCTGAAGATACCCTACCTTCTAATCAACCTAAAAATTTACCACTTCAATTTACAGAATATAATAATCCTAATACTTCTAAAAGATTTAGAGAAAATTATGATCTTAATGAAGAACCTAAAAACAAAAAGCAAAAATTAATTAACAGCGAATTTATTAATAAATAATAAATAATAATTTATACATAACAGCAAGCTGGGAAAGTTCATAATATCTTAGCTTGTTGTTACATTACTTTTTCATTTATCTATCTTGTTTTACTATTATTACTTTGCTGAACTAATCCTTCGGTTTTAATTTCTTTAACATAATTATTATGTAATTCTTTTAATTCTTTATATTTAATTCCTATAGCCTCAGCGCATGTTGTTAAGTAATTTTTAAATGCTCTTTTCTCAAAAAAATCTAATTTATTATCTTTCAAATGCTTTTGAGTTAAAACTTGAATTCCTCTTATCGCTTCTTGTATTACAGCTGATTTAGCGACAAAAGGTCCTTTTTTAATTGTAATTTTATCTTCAAGTAAAACCTTAATATCTTTTATTTTGGGTTTAGCAGTCTGCTTTTCTGTATCAATTTTTTGACGTTTATTAATTTCTTTTGTCGAGGTTTTAACAGACGAATTACTATTAACAGTTATTCTTTGACCTTCAACTTTATTTTTTTCTGTTACCTCAGCAAAATTATTTACTTTAGACTTAGAAATAAGTTTAGTACTTCTTTTAGTAGTTTTCTCTATTTGTTCAAGATTTATTTCATACTTTTTTAAGAGATGTGAATATTCTTTTAAATGATTTTTTAGAAATCTAATTTCTTCGTAAGATAAAGGTATATTATTTTTTTTGTGTACTAAAATTAAAGTCATAGGGTCATATTTTATATCATCTTCTTTTCTTTCAAGAATTAATTCTTTGCTTTTAATATTTTCTTCTTTCCAGGATTTACTATTTTTAACCTTTATTTTTCTAGTTATATCTTTTTCCTGCTGTTTAATTTCTATGCTAATTACTTTTCTTTTATTATTAAGCGCCCATTCTAAAGGATTCATCCCTTCTATTAAAATATCATTATTTGCAGCAAATATTATAGGGTCTCTATACGTTGAATTATAAAACTCTTTAATCCAACCACCTTTTTTAAATTCTGGTTTTACATTACTAAACTTACTAATAACTTCTATATCTTTAGTAATTTGCTCGATACTTTTTAAGCTAGTTATTAGAAGTTGTTCATATACATTTACTAAATAACCTAAATCTTTAACAATGATTTTCTGAGACTGAAATTGCGATCGTTCGATCTTAGATTTATTTGATTTAGTAGGTTCACTTACTATAAATTTTGATTCAAACCTAAAATTAGCATCTAGGTTTTTAAAGTCAAATCCTGCTTTCTGAAGCTCACTTATTTTTTTATTAAGTATAAGACTAATTTTCTCATTATCAATTTGCTTGAGCATTTGTTTTAATGCAATTAAATATTTCTCTACATCAAAAGACAGATTACCTACTTCTATTGCATCCAAATATTTCTTGCTAGTAAAACTATTGTAAATAGTAGTTATGAATGCATCAAAATCCTTATGAAACACCATTAGACTTCTACCATGATCAATTTTAGTAACTACATATATTTCTTGCCCTTCTTCATTATGGTCAGTTTGTACCAATAAGTTACCTGCATGATAATCACCATCTCCCAATATATGACAAGCTGCCGCAGCTTTTTCAAATCCAGTTAACAATCTTAATTTAGGATTTTTAGGGTTAATATGCGTACCTGTAGTACCACTAAAAATACTAAGCTCGGTTACGTTATTTAAAAATTTTGAACGAAGATATAGTAAAAAATTATTGTTTTTATTTGGTAAGACTAAAGCAATTTTAGGTACACGATTATTAAGTAATAATTCATATAATGAACCTGTAATAAACTCGTTAACTCCATCTCTTCGATTTATATAATCTTCGCTACTAAGACAGTTCTCATCGCTTTTTATAAAAGCTTTTATCATGAAAGTATTATTTGTATCTTCTTCTTTTGCAATATATCCTAAGGATTTTCCTGCCTCTTTTTTACCACTTTCTAAGAACTCAAATTGTGAAGCAATATTTTTATTTTTTATCATTGAAGAAAGTGAAGAGTCTAAACTATCACTATTGACTCTTTTTCTATCATTTAATTCTTTCTTCTCTTTCTCGATTTGCTCTTGTTGGCTTCTACGAACAAATTCCTCAAGCTTTCCTTCATTTTCTTTTGACATAATAAACAAACATTAAAATATTAACTATTCTTTAATTTAATCATGAATTTAAATTATTTACAAGCTGTACTGACCTTGTGAAGTGATAATCATCTGAATTTTAAAGAAAATTTATTTTTGCTTTTTTTATAATCAAAATTTTCTTTTTTGACTATTAATTAATTTAACCTATTGTTAATTTAGGTATTTTATTGTATTAATAGCTAATTAGATCAGAATTTTGGATATAAATCATATGCTTAAAGATGAAGACAGAATTTTTAAAAACTTATATGGTCAAGATGACTGGACTTTAGAAGGTGCTAAAAAAAGAGGCATTTGGAGTAATACAAAAGAATTACTCGCTAAAGGACAAGATAATATCATTGAAGAAGTTAAAAAATCTGGACTTCGTGGGCGTGGTGGCGCAGGGTTTTCAACAGGTATGAAATGGTCATTCATGCCAAAATCTCATGCTAAGCCTTCATATTTAGTTGTAAATGCTGATGAAAGTGAACCTGGTACATGTAAAGATCGTGAAATTATTCGCTTTGATCCACACATGCTTTTAGAAGGTTGCTTAATTGGTAGCTTTGCAATTCGTGCACATGCTTGTTACATTTATATTCGCGGAGAATATTATAATGAAGCTAAACACCTTCAACATGCAATTGATGAAGCTTATAAAGCAGGGTTAATTGGTAAAAACGCGTGTGGTTCTGGTTGGGATTTAGATATTTACTTACATCGCGGCGCTGGTGCTTATATTTGCGGTGAAGAAACAGCTCTACTTGAAAGTCTAGAAGGTAATAAAGGTCAACCAAGGCTTAAACCTCCCTTCCCAGCTGGAGTCGGTTTATATGGTTGCCCAACTACAATTAATAACGTGGAATCGATTGCTGTAGTTCCAACAATTTTACGTCGCGGCGCTGATTGGTTTGCTGGCATCGGTAGACCAAATAATACCGGAACAAAAATTTTCTGCATTTCAGGACATGTAAACAAGCCATGTAATGTTGAAGAAGAAATGGGAATTCCATTAAAAGAATTAATTGAAAAACATGCAGGTGGCGTTCGTGGTGGCTGGGATAATTTACTTGCAATAATTCCAGGTGGCTCCTCTGTTCCACTTTTACCAAAATCAATTTGCGATGAAGTCCTCATGGATTTCGATAGTTTAAGAGCAGTGCAAAGCGGCCTTGGAACTGCTGCTGTAATCGTTATGGATAAATCAACTGATATTATCTACGCTATCGCAAGATTAAGTAAATTTTATATGCATGAATCATGTGGCCAATGTACGCCATGCCGTGAAGGAACTGGATGGATGTGGCGCGTCATGATGCGTATGGTAGAAGGTAATGCAACTATTGATGAAATTGATCATTTACTGGATGTAAGTAAACAAATCGAAGGTCATACAATTTGTGCACTTGGGGATGCTGCAGCATGGCCAGTTCAAGGTTTAATTAGGCATTTCAAACAGGAAATGATTAACAGAATTGAATCATACAGAAAGAAAGTCGCTTAGTCTTTTTATATATATTCAAAAATTTCCCATCCATATACATTTAATGTATTTCAAATTAATTATTGATTCATTACTTTAGTCCATGCTAAATTATGATAAATTAATAATGCAATGGAAATAATATTATGAGAGTTATAAGATATGATGTTGGAGCATTAACTGGAGCTCTTTTAACATTACTTGGCGCAAACTACCTTGGTGATAAATTAACTGACGCTTTTAACCTTGATAAAAATACCGGAAAAATACCTGCTATAATTGGCTCTACTATAGTTGGAGCATTTGGCGGCGTAATTACGAGCTTCTTTATTAATACATTCTTCAGCGCTTGTGTTTTCGCTGTAAAACACTTTACCTTACCTATATTAGGAGCAACTCTCGCAATTCTTGAAGATGGCAAACCTCATTTAAGAAGAACATCAGAAGAATCAGCCGTGCGTATTGCCGCTGGATTCTTAGGTGGTGTAATATTAAATGTTGCAGCTCGTGCTTGCTTTAGAGCAATATTTGGTTCTAATCCTCCTAAAACTGACCTTAGCAAATAAATTTACTTATAAAAAAATAATAAAAATATAAAATTTTTATAAGTAAGCATTTGAAAGATTTGCATTTATTTAAGCAAAACCTTGCTTATTAATTTATATGTTTTATGTTCAATAATAAATTTTAATCTTCTGACCGTTTTAAATTTTTACAAAGTAATGAATCATCCTCTTTAGTTGTACATTGCCCAAAAGGTCAAAAAGGCCCTTTAACTCGCCCCCTTAACGCCATTAGATCTAATGGCAGGTTGTGGAGATAAATTTGAAGATTGGAGATTAAGAGGATGGGAAAGGTGTAATCATGAAACACTTTACCCTACTAACGATGAAAAATTTTGGGGAGCAAATTTTTTTAAATTTGAAGGTAATAATTATCAAGGAAGTGATCAGCCATATATAGTTTATGAATCTCCATATAAAACTGAGCATTTTTATAACATGATAGTTAAAACTAATATGAGAGTTTTAGTAAATGTATCAACTAAGAATGACAATATTGCTTATAGAAAAGATTATCCACTTAACCTTCATTTTCTTAATTTAAACCAAACGTTAAACCTTGAACAAAATGTTTCTGTAACTTGTTTTAAAGAAGAAAATCACAACTTAAAAAATGATGAAAAGGTTTTAATTAAATATTTACGCATAAATAATGAAACTCAATCTTACGAATGTCGTCAATTAATTTATCAACATTGGGAAGACGGAGAAAAGTATAAAACTCTTGAAGATAGGTTTAAAGTTAACCAAAATACTATTGAAAGTTTATTGGAGCTTGTTGAACTTACTGATAATAACTTAAAAGAACTTTCTCCTAATTCTTCATATTCACAAGGATTAGCGGTAACTGGTAAGTATGGTTTTGGTAGATCTCCTGCCTTTATCGTGATGTTTGAAATCTATAAACAAATTAAAAGTGAAATATCTAAACAAAAGAATATTCCAATTAATGACATAAAAAGTATTTTTGATTATTCAGACGTAATTACAATTTTAGATTTAGACGCCAATTCATTTTTAGCTGCTATGTCTGAAAAAGTAATGACAGGGGCTGGTGAAATTCACTTACAAGAAGTTATTGGTTTATTTAATGCTATAAAACAAAAAGCAAAGAATATAACTAAACCTCATGATCCAGATTCATTAAGAAATAAATTCGAAGAATCAGAAAAAAGTTTTGCTATTCATAAATAGATTTAAAAGCGGTCTAATCATTAGGCCACTTTTCTATTTTTTACACTTTACATCTGCTTTTAAAAAACAAGTAAACACTGAACTAAAGTAAAATTATAAACAAGCTTTAAGCCAATAGAATTCCATAGGCAAAACTCATGGGTTTATGCCTATGGACAAATCAAAAGAAATAATTAATATAATCAGATATTTTAAACTAACGTCCCTGAAAGTTTTAAATAACTGATTTTTAAATCCAATTTATACTTAAAATACTTAAATTTTATCTGTATTATATTTACTTAATTCAAATTTAAATCTTTTGGCCAAACAAAACTTTAATTGGCGCTGATTTGTGAAAATCAACAGGAGAAACCTTTTCAATTTTAAGTATAATTGGATTAAAGCTAAGCTTGGCCAAAGCCATTTTATTTAAGTTAAGTAAAAAGTATTACTTAAAAACTTAAGTAATAAACAATATAACATATGGAAAAATTTCTGGTAAGTGGGTGCTTAGAATTTTCTTCACCTATAAAATCAATAGGTTAGGATTTTTTATTTTTTACGAACGAAAAAGGAGAGAAATTTATTTTTAAAACTTACCCCCTTTTTCATTATAAATTTACTTTGAATATTCTATTTCTTTACAAACACCTTTTACAGATTCATTGAATTCATTAAATTTCTTTCTAAAATTCCCTTTTTCTTCCCAATCTTGGACACTTTGATCATATTTAATAGTTTCTCGAGTACTATTTTTAAGGCTCTTTCTGAAATTATTAGCTTTATATATATTAAATTCTTCTTCTGATGTAAGTTTCTCACCTGTATTTTTTTTCTCATAATAAGGCTTAAGAGCTGATACAATCGCATTAACTTCTTGAGTTTGATCAGTATTTAACCATTTCTGAATAAGATAATTGGCACTTTCATCCAAATTTTTCTTTTGCTTTTGTAAATTAGCAGTAGCTTTTTCTAATTTTTCTCTCTCAAATTCTTGTAATTTATTAGTAACTTCCTCTAATTTTCTTCCTTGCTCTATGAAGTTAAATTTAATTTTATCAAGTTCTTGTTGAAGCTGCTGGTTAATAATAGGATTTCTATCTGCTTCTTGATGTTCTCTACCTTCTTTTAAACTTTTAAAATAATCTGTAAAAAGCTTATTATAAGTATATTTAAATACATTTATTTTCTTCTGAAATTCTTCTTCACTATTTTTAAATTTAGAAAAAAGAATATTTGTGGCAATGCCCGCTATTCCTAAGCTAAAGGTTTTAGCATATTCTTTTTTAAAGAAATTAGTGGTAAGATCGGCAAAATTATTTTTAGATAATTTATTATAAATAATTGCACCAATACACACGCTAAGCAATGTTAGCGCGATCATTTTAAAAGCAATCATATAATTTTTATTGTTCGAAGCATCCTTTGTAGCTTCATTAATAATATTTTGTAAATGAGGGTCATTTTGTAGCAAATTTGTGATTGCTGTAATTTCTTCATCAGCCTCTAATTCTCTTCCAAATATTTCATCTTTATTTATACCAGAATTATTAATAAACTGTATAATAGAGCTTGCGAGTACCTTTCTAAAACTTTCTTCATCATTTTTAAAAGCTTCAGAAGCAAACGCACTAGAAAATGTGTCGAGAGCAATTTTTATTTCGTCTGAGTTAAAATCAAAGCGTAAGTTTAGAAATTTTAAATAATTGCTAACTTTAGGAAATTTAGTTTTAATTTTTATATTATTTTTGCGTGCTTCAAATAAAAAGGTATTAAGTTTATTATTTAAATAATTTGAATTACCCGGGGTAAATACAGCAAAATTATTTTCAAGATAATTAGTAGTTTTTTTAGAATATTTTTCAAAGATAAGACTTAGCTTATTTAATATTATAACTTCTGTATTTGAATTAACATCAAAGTCATCTTGAGGATTATTAAGCGCTTGTTCAAGTGATTTAAAAAACTCATCAACATCTCTTTTAAACTCTATACTTACATTCATTAAATCCATACTAACCTCCATTAAATAAGTTAACAGAAGGATAATACAGTTTTAATCAATTAACAAGACTTAAAGGTTTATTTTTTCATTTAATAGTAGTTCAAACTCTTCTCTTGATAAACCTTCAGGTAAGGGGTCATGAAATTTAACCGTAATAGTTCCAGGGAATTTTAAAAAGCTATTTTTACCCCAGAATTTACCAGAATTAAGAGCAACTGGTACAACTTTTGCTCCAGTCTCTTTATATAACACATAGGTTCCAACTTGAATTTTTCCTTTCTCACCATGTTTAATGCGTGTTCCTTCTGGAAAAATTACAATTTGCCTATTATTAATTAAAGCTTCTTTGCTTTCCTTAATCAATTTTTTAAGAGCACTGACCCCTGCCTTACGGTCAATAAATATCATTTTCATGCCGATAAAATACCATCCAAAAACAGGTATTCTTACTAATTCCCTTTTGAGTACATAAGCAGGTTTATGGGCAAGAAGAAAGAACATTATTGTTTCCCATGCTGATTCATGTTTGCAGGCATAAATCACATTTTCTCTTATAGCATTTTCTTTATTAATAATTTTATGCTTAATTCCGCAAATAACTCTTAAACCTATTTCAATTACTTTTGCCCAAATAATTCCTACCATCATTGCTGAGCGAACATTAATGAGCAATGGCGAAAGAAGAGCGGCGATGAAAAATGTCCAGGTAATATAAAATATATTAAAAATTAAAGAACGTATGTAAATCATAATAAGTCCAAAATGCCTATAAAACTAAAAAGTACTGTAAAAATAAATTTATTATATTCAGTAAAAATAAGCTCAAATGTACCTGGAAAATCCCACCATTTATCTATCTTAAAATTACTTGCATTGATAGCATACATATACATTTTCTTATCAACTATTTTATTAAATAAAAACTTACTTCTAACAGCGTGATAATCAGATGTGACTAGTATATAGCTTTTTAAGTTATGATATTCAAGCCAAATGTCAGCTTCAACTGCATTAAGCCTTGTGCTTGTTGCCATTTCACTTAAAGTAATTTTATCTTTAGAATTATTAATAGTTTTACGCGCTTTAGTTGTGACTTGTTTTTCCAAACTCTTAAAATCTACAGCCTTACCAACTCCTGAAATAAGCATTCTTTTTGCTTCTTTCTCTTCAAAAAGTTTAATACCTTCCTCAATTCTTCCCTTACCTCCAGTAATTATAATTACTGCATCGACTTTTTTAGGTATATGCATATGTTCTGTGCGATTTTTGACTTGGCCAACAAACCATAGGAAACCTAAAATCCAGGAGATTAATAAGATTTGACTAAAATAAACAAAAACTTTAGTTTTAAAACTGATAATTTTCATGCATTAGCTTACGCTTAGTTTTAATAGAATATATGTCATTATTTTTTATCACGCCACAAAATAATTTTATACCTTCAGTAATTGAAGGGTGCAAAACTCGTTTGAAGATAGAAAATAATGATTTCAAACATATTATAATTCTTGTGCCAAGCCGAAGAATAGCAAGGTTTTTTGAAGAAGAATTTTTAAAACAAAGTGATAAATATAAATTACCAAAAATATTACCGATTTTGGATGCATTTGGCTTATATGATAGATTAGTTAGCGAGCACAAACTACCTGACAGAGCAGAACAACAATTAATTTTTGCAGAAAAATATTCTAAGCATTTTAACGTTAACTTTCGTGAAGGATTTGAGTTATACGACCTTTATGATAAATTACTTAATGACTGTTTTATTAGCAATGTAACTGTAGAAGAACTTAATAAAATTGAAGCAAGTGAGCTTGCACTTCATGCTCAAAATTCAAAAAACATTTTAGAATTTATCCTTAAAATATGGAGAGAAGACCTAAAGGGAAGAAATAAATATAATTACCCTGACTTCATTGAGTTACAAATAGAAGAACTTAAGAAACGTTTAGAGAATTCTAAACACCCTATTATCTTTGCAGGATTCTCAATAGAATATAAACCCCTTGAACCTATTTTAAAATACGCAGCTCTTTCAAAAAAGCATATGTTAATTCTTCCCTTTGACGAAGAAGAAGTAAATAATTGGGAGGATAATTTAAAACCTTTCGCACCTTTTTATAATATTTATAATTTTATTTCAGAAAATAAGTTAAGTATTGAAAATTTTATTATAACAAAAAAGATTAATAGACCACATATTTCGTATACCGAACTTGCAAATGTGAGAGAAGAAGCAAATTTTATCGTTCAGGAAGTCATTAAAAACAAGGATAAAAAAATTGCTATAATTTGTGGTGATAAATTGCTTCAAACATATTTAGTAACTAAGCTTAAAATAAAAGGCTTAAACCCTGATGTAACCGAGGGCATTCCATTTACTCAGCACGATTATTTTTTATATTTACTTAATTTTGCCACAATAATTTCTAATGAATTTGATATTATAAATTTACTTTCCATTTTAAAATCAGGCTTTACTACTTTAGACTTTGAAGATTATTTAAGTGAGGTATATCTATTTGAAAGCGAAGTTTTAAGAGGCAATTTTAGAATTAACTCATTTGAAGATTTACTTTATTCTGCACATGAAGTTGGAAAAGAATCCCATGTTAAATTTGCAACTCTATTAAATGAATTATTTTCTCCTCTTAAAAATATTAGTAAAAATAGTAATTTTAGAAATATTATTGATTTACACCTCGAACTTATAAGTAAATTTGAAAATATTGATATTATAAGTGAAGATATAAAAGAAATAAAAGACACGATAACTAACATTGTTAATATATTCGATAACTATCACTTCAGAGTAAATCCAAAAGATTATGTAAATATTTTCTATAATCTATTTGTCGATAAAAAACTTTATAATAGCGAAGCTAATAAAAACATTAGAATTATGTCTATTAATGAAGCTAAATTAGTTTCTGCAGATATGGTTATTTTATCTTCTTGTAACGAGGAAAATTGGATACCAGATATTAATTCTAGGCTTGTGAATTCCCATATTAGGAAAATTTTAGGTTTAAGCTTGAATGATCATGAAATTACAAAAGTTGCAACTCTCTTTTACCAGCTTATAAATTCTCCAACAGTCCTTTTAACTAGAAGTCTTCAAAATAGTGAAGGTATAACAACAAGATTAAGATGGATTCATTTAATTAGCCTTAAACATGATATAAATTTAATTAATTACAATAAAGAACAAATAAAAGATGTAGTAGAATTAAGTACTCCTGAAGATTTTAATCCACCAATTGCATCTCGCCCTAAGAAGCTTTCTGTTACAAAATTAGAAATGTATATTAAAGACCCTTACACTGTTTATGCAGAAAATATTCTTAAACTTAAACCACTAGGTAAATTAATAAAAGAAACTACTCGTCAGGACTTCGGCATATATGTTCATGCAATGGTTGAATATTTAGTCAAAAACTTCAGTAAAATAGCTGGAAAAGAGCATTTTTTAAAACTAGTAAATTCATTTGGCAAACGAATGTTGGATGAAGTCTCTCTTTCGATTTACGAACCTAAAATTAATAAAAACTTTTCTTGGATTTATGATTATTTTTACGAAGCAATTAATTCAAGTAGAAGTGTTTCAAGTGAAATTACAGGGCAAATTACTCTTAATGATTTTATTATAACAGCACGCGCTGATATAATTATTGTTAAAAATGATCAAGTAATTGTTATTGATTTTAAAACTGGTGCTTTACCAAGTGAAAAATCTATTAAAGAATTTCAAGTGTTACAGCTTGCTGTAATATCTTTAATTGTAAAAAAGGGTATTATCGGTTCGCTTAAATTAAATTCTAAAAATGATAAAATTGAATGTAAATATCTTAAGTTTAATCAAACTAGTGAAGATATGGACGAAAAAAGTTTTGAGATAACTGAAGAATTATTTGAAAAATTAGAAGATACGTTAAAAGACATAATAAACAAATTTTTATATGAGCCTTTTAGCGTTAATGGTAAATATTATAAAGATTATCCAAATTCTCCATACATACATTTAAGTAGAAGTAAAATTTAGTAAAAATAAAAGCATTAAATAATAGCATCTTATAAAAAATTAACAATATAAGCATTTTTATTATTTGTTCGTTAATAAATTCTATGAGATAATTATAATTAGTTAATTTTTTAATGTATTTATATGTCAAAAGTAAAAAAATTATTTATAAAACATTCACTTAATGATGGTGTAATGTTATTAGCTTATCCTAATTTTGCCAGGGAAGAAGATAGAAAGGTTTTCATAGCAGAATTAAGGGATTTATACGATAAAGTAAATTCAACCTCCGGGCCTGGCGTTTCTAGTGCTTATCAAGGTGATTTAGAAGTAATTAGAAATTCCTTATTAAATTACAGAGATGAAAACTTAACAGCTTTAGTTTTATCACTTGAAACCAATTATCATTTAAAAGCAGAGCTTTTTAAAAATCAACCACTGATATTTAGGGAAACCCTTTCAAAGAGCTCTCTTATCATAAATCATAATAACAATAATGATTTACATACCATTCAATTAAGTAAAACAGAAAATAAAACTTTAAAATCATTATCTAAAAAAAATGCAAGTAAGCCTAAAGAAAATTCATATGAAAAGTTAAAGGCTAATATAATTGAAAAAAGTAAAAAATTATATCAAATAAGAAAAAATTTTAAAAATGACGAGGCTTTCTTTTCTGTAATAAAAGAAATTGGAGTAGAAGGTGCAATCAACATATTTTCTAATAAACTAATGCTTAATTATTATACCCCTGATCAATTGGTCAAGATATGTAACAATGCTGAATCAGTCATTGAACTTAAGTTACTCGCTATGAATTTGGAAAGCTTATCGACTGCATGTAAAAATTTCTATGAACAAATGTTAGACAAATTTCCACCAGAAATATTGGAATTAATTATGAAAGAAGCATTAGGTAATGCAATTCATGAATTAAACCCTACACTTAACAGAGAAAATATTAATCAATCTCAGCGATAATAATTTAAGCTGGTAAAATAATACGTGCAGTTTTTACATTTCTTGGATCTGCATCTAAAATTTCAAATTTTATACCTAATGGATGATTTATAATTTCACCTTTAGAAGGAACATGTCCTGCGAGCACAAATATTAAACCTGCCAAAGTTTCACAATCCTCTTCGTCACCGTCAAAAATATTTCTATCTAAAACTTCTTCGAGTTTTTCAATTGAAATACGGGCACTTGCTTCAAAAACTTTTTCAGATACTTTAACTATTTCTGGCTTTTTAATATCATGGTCTTCTTCGATATTACCAACAATTTGTTCAAGTAAATCATCAATAGTTATAAGTCCGTCAATTCCACCATATTCATCAAGTACGAGAGCCATGTGAACACGCGCACTACGCATTTTTACAAGTAGATCAATTATATTCATAGTAGGTACTACAAATATTATTTCTCTAATAATCTTTTTTAAATTGAAATTACTTTCATCTGTGAGAAATAGGGTTAAAAGATCTTTTATATGAACAAAACCAATAACATTATCTAAATCTTTTTCAAAAATTGGCATTCTTGAATGATTATGTTTAATAAAAGATTTAATAATGTCATCTTTATTGCTATCTACACTAAGCGCAACGATATCAGAACGAGGTATCATAACATCACTTGCAGTAAGAGCTCCAAATTCAAGTATATTATGTAATAATACTCTACCCTCAATACCCGATAGTTTATTAGTAGCATCATGGTCTTTGATTATTTCTATGATTTTATCTTCAAAATTTTCATCTTCATCGTCTTCCTGTGTTTCTAAGCCAAATAATTTTGCCCAAAAACCTGTAGAAGAAGGTTTTTTATTTTTTGAATGGTTTTTGATTGTTTCTATATCTAATGAGGTATCACTCGATCGGTCGGTCATATGAGTTTAATTAAACACTCCTAAAAGTTAGGTATATAAATACCCATAGTTTTAAATTATACCATAATATATCTCCATTTGGCTAGAGATTTTTGAAAGACAAGAAATCTACTATGTATTTCTAGTTTATTATAATAATGTCTATACATAATTACAGGCTTAAATTGTAATAATTTCCATATTAGTTAAGTACATTAATTTTATTCGTGATTTAATTTTTATTGACGATAAAGATAAACAGATCAATACTTTAATAGAGTATTTTTAATACTCTATTAAAGTATTTTTTAATTATATTAAGGAGAGTGAATTATGCTTAGAAAATCTCTAGATAAATCTACCCCTGAATTTATTAATAAACCTCTTCCAAATGTTAAATTAGAGGCTGTAAAAATTGGCAATTCAATTGAAGCTATAACCATTAATTTAAATGAATTAAGAGATAAAATCCTTTTTATTCAACCTGGAATAACTCCTCCAAATGAAGTAAACACCTTGTCGGAAGCTTATTTAAAACATTCAATTCTTGCAGGTTGTACCGGTGAAGCAATCGGCGCTTCAAAATATATATGTAAATATAATGAAGAAAATTCACGCCTTAGAAGTTCTTCTGCAGATGAATATGTTTATATCCTAAATGGAAATGCTAATGATAAAAATTTAAGAGCAGCTACCGCAAAACAAGCGGAATTGCGCAATGTAATTTTTATTAGTGATCCAGAGTTAGTGTTACAAAAATACCTTGGAGAGAAATTTAAAATTTCTTTTGAAGATAAAGATCGTTATGCACGTTTTTCATTAAAAATTAATGAAAAAGGTAATATAGAATCTGCAAACTTCTTTGACCCGGAAGCACAAAAAACTAAAGCTGAAGTGGTTGAAAACACATTAAATGAGTTTTATAGTAAAGGTCATAGCATAGTATAACTTTATTTATACTAAGGGGTAGAAATTTAATCTATCCCCATTTTTCTCTCCACTCATTTTTCTTTTCTTTATACATTAAATTATTTTCAGCTTCTTGCCATTTTTCATAAAAATAAAGTGAGCTTTGCATTTTCTCAGGGTCACCGGTATTACGCTCAAACATTTCCCCTGAACTATCCCTATATTTTTTACCACCCTTATAATTGTAATAACGTCTGCTGCGAGTAAATCCCATTTGAAGAAATTTCCGCGCCATATCTGCACCTATAAAATCATCATTTTTTAAATATTCTTCAAATAAAGAATATATTTTTTCAGAACTTTCTTTAGCCGTTTCAGGTTTTGCAAAGCGCCAATAAGGTAAAATTTCACTTTTATAAGGTTCACAGATTAAAACCCCCTGCTCTCCTTTAGCAACTCTGTATGCTTCAGGGTTCTGACGATAGTTTATTTCTGCCTTAAATATATATTTTTTTCTGTCAAAATTATCATATGGACGAGGCATAATTTACCTCTAACTAAGTTCACTATGAAGCTTAACTATTTGCGAGCCGTTTTCTTGCTCAATTAAATAAGCCGGGTTATCTTTTGATCCATTTCTAGTAATTTGATGCCCTTTAAGGCTTTTTTTAATACTATCCGTATAAATTTCTTTTATTTTACCTTCAGCAGTACCTTTTCCCCATTTCCAGGAAACTTTAGAACCTTTTCTATATTTTGACATTTAATCCTCCTAGTAAAAGGTTAACAATGTAAAATCTAATTATTTATCAAGAACTTCTAATACTTTAGTTGTTTAAAGTATTATTTTGCTTAGAAGATTTGTGGTTAAATTAATCATAACACTATTTAGCATTGAATCAAATAAAACCTTTGTAAACTTATTAACATTACTCTTGACATTTGCACTGTATTAACTTAATTTTAAATAAAATTTAATAATTAATAATGCGAACATTTATTATGTCAAAAAAGAAAAGTATTAAACAATTTCTTGCTGATAAACAAAGTGCTATAGCAAGTGATGCAAGTTTAAATTTTACAAAGGTAAATAATTTATTTAATAGCGATACGGAATATAAGCTTATACTATTAAATAAATCTGAGGATTATTTAAAACATTTAATTAAGGCTAAACTTACAAAAGCTGAAGAACTTTATTTTCACATTTTGGTATTTGGTGATTTGATTCATACTCTTAATATTCAAAATGAAAAAGAGGTTACTGCTATAAATAATTTAGAAAACATTATAAAAAAATCTTTTGAAGAAACGTACGCTAAAACCACCTTTGAAATTTTACACCCAATTTATTTAAGTAACGTTTTACAATATAAATTTAAATTAGTTACTCATCCTTCTTCTAATAAAGAAAAAGAAATTTTAGGAAATTTTGATGATTTTGAGAAAATTTATAGAAGCTTTGTAAATAAAAAATATACAGTAACTATATTTATAGAGTATTGGCGTATAATTTCAAATCTCAGAATTTTAAAACTAAAAAATGCAAAATATAATTTTCAAGACTCAAACAAATATTTAATTACTATAAATAATATTTTAGCTGAACTTCCCAATAGGCCTACTGCACTTGATAATTTTAATAGTAAACCTCTAGATGAATTAGTAAAAAAGGAAATTTTATTATTAATTCCTATGTTTAGACTTTTCGCAAATATAATTTCTTTAGATATTTCTGATAAAAGTAATAGCAATAAAATTAAAGATCTTTATGAGGAAGCTATAAAGTTTGAAGATAAATCTTTAAATCAGTTTACCAATGATAATGTTAAACATGAAGGAATATTATTAATTTTAGAGATTAAAGCAATTTATTATATTACTACATATAATAAAAAAGCTTTCAGTTTAATTTTAGAATATTTAAAAAATAACAAGTATCTAAACGCAAGTTATAATCATTTTAAATATCAATTTGATTTGTTTTTTGAAGGGGTTAATGTTACGCCTTCTAATAAAAAATCAAATTTAACTGAAGAACAAGGTATAAAACTATTATTTCAAAACAAATTATTATATAATGTTATTTCGATTCATCAAAAAGGTTTAAAAAATACGAATTATAATGAATGTGATAAATATATTGAGCTTTTAGAGAAGGAAAAAAATAAAAATATCTTTCTTGATAAAACTAACATGATTGATTTATCGCAAGCAGAACTTCTTTTACATAAAATACACCTTATAGCGCGTGATTCTTCTTTTAATAAAATAATAAAAAATCAAGTTATTCAAATATTATGTCAAATCAGAGGAATACTAAAGACGTGTGATTTACAAATAAAATTGAATGAGACTCTAGGAGCTAAAATAAGGCTTTCTTTAATAACGAATTATAATATGGGATTATTAAACCCGGAGCTTATTAATTATACTGAAACTGAAAAATTAATTGAGCAAGCAAGGGAAATTTATGATTCTTTATCTTTAGAAGCAATTATTTTAATTGAAGAACAAGCTTATAAATTGTTTTTACTTTTAAATAAACCTGAGCGAGTTTTAGAGTCTTTAAAGTATTTACATAAATTTACTAAACATCCTGTATACGCCTACAAACTGGGAGCAATGTATGATTTCATAGGTAATCACCCTATTAAAAGTACATGGTATTTTAGGATAGCGGCTAAAGACCCTTTTTATAGACAAAAAGTAAAAGAATTTTTTGGAATAAGTACTTCTACTCAAATTGAAAATAACAGTAAAGCAAAAGAAGGAAGCACTCAACTTGAACCAAATGAAGCTCTAAATAATATGCCTTCGTTTACAACTGTTAAGGTAGAAGAAATTATTGAAGAGGAAAAAGATGTTCCCACTCAAAAAAAAGCTTTTATTGGAAAAAGTAACGAACAACGTAGTAAAGAAAAAAACGCGAGAGCAAAAGCCATATATGAAAAATGGAAAGATAGCGCTTTAAAAAAGTTAAGTTTATTTAGTGGTAAAGAAACTAAAATTAAATGGACATTAAAAAATGGGAAAGAAGTTTTTTCCACTGATGAAAATGTAATTAAAATTGAAGAACAAAATCCCCATCGTTTATTTTACGTTTATATAGATGACAAAAAAGTAGATTCATCTTTTAGAGATGTTTTACTTAAAAACCTTAGAATAACTAGAGAAACCATACAATCAGGATTAAAATTATTAACTTTAAATAACGAATTATGGGCTGAAATTAAAGAAACTACTGAAGATAAAAGGGCGTGTGGTAGGGTAGTTAAAGGAATAAACGTGGAAACAGGTAAAAAATCAAGTAATCTTGCTTATATTAATAAGGTAAGAACTCACGGTAATTTTAAAAGTTGACCATTAGATATTTGTCTTACTAATAAATATGTTAAGTAAATCTTTAGTAAAATATTTAATATATTATTTGACATTTAACAATTTATTAATATAATATTAATTAAAATTTAATAATTATAGAGTTAAATGTTATGAAAAAAAGAACAACAGCCCAAAAGTCTCAAGCATTTTCAAATATTACAGATTATAATAAAGTTAATAAATATTTTGAAGGTTATGTTAAAATCAGTGCTTTATTAAAAGACGAGAATTTTTTAACTGCTTTAGAAAAAATTAGTCAAAACCGTAATGACGAAGAAAAAAACAAATATGCACAAGATAAATTAAATGAAACAGTAAATGATTTAAGAGAAAAACTAAAATATACAGATGGTGAGATAATATATTTCTTAATAACATTAGCAGGACATTTAGCCAATAACCATGAAAATAATTTTGCAACGAAAGTTATAAAATTAGAAGTCCTATATTCATATATGGACAACTTTTTCAAAAAATCAGATAATTCCAGTGTTTATTCACTTTGTTATAAGATTTATTTAAATAATAAAAGTAATTATTATTATAACCAAGTCATAGGAAAGGGAAACGAGGAAAAATCTTTAAATTATTTTGAAAGTGCTGAAAGTAGCTTTCTTGAACTTAAAAGAAAGTTTAAACCTACTATTAATACATTATATTTTCGCATAAAGACAATCCTACATATTATTGATGAATTATCTTCTACAAAAAGGTCTAAAGAAAAGTATTATAATAATTTAGAAGTAATATTTAAAGAATTAGAAGAGTTAAAAACAGAAACAAGTAAACAAAAACCTGACTTTAGTAATTTAATTGAATTTAGAGAGCAAGATTTACCATTACTTAAAGAAATATTAATTGCTTTACCTCTATATAAATTAGCAAATAAATTTTACGCTTTAAATTATGTAGCTAACCCAGCAGATGCTAAAAAATTAGAGGGATTGGTTAAAGAAGCTGAACAACTTAGTGATACTGTTTTAAAAAAAATAGCAGACCCTGAAATTTTTTATCAAGTTAATTTAATTATAGCTACTATTAAATTTTCTTATTATTTAAATACTAATGATAAGACAAGTTACGAAAAGCTTCTTGAATATTATAAAACTAATAAAGAAATTTCAAATATTAGTAAAATATTCCAGAAAAAATTTGATATAGTTTTTAGTAATAAAAAGATAGATGGTGAACACCTACAACCTCTTTCTAATATTAGTGAAGAACAATATACAAAAATGATTGCAGAGAATGAGGTACTTAGTAAAGTTAAGCAAATATATACTGAATCTTTATCAAGTATAAACATTAGTAAATGCGATTCTTATATAAATGAATTGGAAAATTTAAAATCAAAAAACCATTTTATTCAAAAAACAAACTTAATCGAATTATATCAAGCACAAATTTTAACTGAATATGCTATAGTTTTAATTAATAATACAAATATAAATAAAGCTATTTCTTTCCTTTTAAAAGCAAATGAGATTTTAAATACGTGTGATTTTAAAATTTCTTCAAATATGCTTTATGCTAATAAAATTAGCATGCAATTAAAGATTACATATAATTTAAGTACTATAAAATTTCCAAATACAAATTTTGGAAATATTGAGGAATTAATTAGCCAAGCTAGAAAGCTTTATAATTCTTTAGAAAAAGACGAAATAATTGCAGTTGAAAATGAAGCCTTTAAATTATATACAGTTTTAAATCAGCCTAATAAAGCTATAGAAGCTTTAAATCATTTATATGACATCACAAAAAGTCCGGAATATGCATATCATCTTGCAATAACTTATGACTTAATTGGCAATACTGAAGCGAGTAAAAATTTCTATAAAATTGCTTCTAAGGATCCGGTTTACAAACACAAATTATACAAAATACTAGGTATTGATGAAGTTAATGAATTAGAATCTAATCAAACCGATGTATTAGTTACTAATAATACAAATGCTATTACCAAAACTGAAAATGACATTGTAGAAAAAACTGTTGCAGTAAATTTAGAAAGTGAAATTGAAAAACCTTTAACCGCTAACCAACCTGAGGTAATAAAAAAACCAAGTAAATTTGAAGGAAAAACTGCTAAACAAAAAGCAGATGAAAGACATGCAAAATTAGCTTTCCTTCTTGAAAAATATCAAACAAAGGTAAAAAAGGAACTTTCATCAGGAAAAGCTAATCATGGTGTAATAAAATGGACATTGGAAAATGGGAAAGAAATTTTATCTACTGATGATGAAGTAATGAAAATTGAAGAACAAAATCCACAACGTGTATTTTACGTATATATAGATGAAAAGAAAGTGGGCACTACTTTTAGGAAAACTTTAGAAAATTACCCTAGGGTTACCAGAGAAAAAGTTCAATCAGGCCTTAAAATCCAATCAGATAATAACGGATTACGAGCTAAAGTTAAAGATGCAAATATTGATGCAAGAGCTGAAGGTAAATCTTACAAGGGAATTGATCTTGCAACCGGTAAAAAAACTGGCACTCTATTTGTTATAAACCAAGTTACAAAGCATAGAAGTAAATAATTTTAATTTATAAATTAAAATTTCTATTAATGGAACTACCTTTATTTGATATTTGTTCTCGTCTAATTTCGGTAGTTTCATTAATATTATATACTTCCTCTTTTTCAATAGAAGAAGGCACAAATTCTAATAACCTTAATTGTCTAGTACTAAAAAATCTATTAATACTAAAGACTGTAACCCCGAACATTGCTATAAAACTCCCCTGCTTTATTAATTTAGGATAATTTTTTACACTATAATCTGTAATACGACTTTTTAATATTTGTAGGGCTTTTTTATTAAAAAGGGGAATTTGGAAATCATCATATGGAATAATATTCCCATTTGTTCTACTATCTTTTCTATATTCATGATAAATTTTTATTTTATCAATTTCACTAAAATTTATAAAAAATGAGGTATAGGGATTTTGATTTTTTATTCTTAAACTTTTTGCTTCTTCAAATAGTTTATTTTGCTCTAATAATTTTATCAAAATATTTAAATGCATTTGTACATTTGAAAAAATTTTTTCACACTCTTCCAGGCTAAACTCTGCATCCTCAAATTTCTTTTCCTCCAGTTTTTTGTGCCAAGTATTTTTATTAGAAATAAACATTTTATTTTCACTTAAAATAATACTATGGGAAGTCAAAAATTTTTCATACTCTGCTATATTAAAGAAGTATTTAAAGCGTTCGCTTTGTTCTATTGAATAAAAATAATTTTTTTTCATATAATAATTGGAAAGTTATAAAATAATTAATACAACTATAGGTAGTTATATATTATTAATTTTTATTATACAACTAATTAAATTAAATAATAAAAAAGAGCCTAAATTTCTCTAGGCTCTTTAAAATTATAAACTAATAGTTTGTAGCTTTTAACTTTCTACTAATTTGACTTTATTCATGTTGTTAATATCAATTTTCACTTTACCATCGACATAATCAACATACACTTCACCACCTTTATTTAAACGCCCAAAGAGGATTTCGTCTGCAAGGTTTTTCTTAATTGTCGAATCAATTACTCTTTCAAGCGGTCTTGCACCATTGGTTGGATCATAACCTTCTCTTGCAAGATAGGCAAGAGTTGCCGGAGAAAGAACTAAATGAACATCTTTTTGTAATAATTGTTGTTTAAGTATATCAACAAATTTGTTAACGATATTAGATAGAGTAAATGAGTTAAGTGGATCAAATGGAATTATTGCATCTAAACGATTCAAGAATTCAGGAGTAAACACTCTATTAATCGCAGCTTTAGAATCATTTTGTGTCACATCACGAGTAAAGCCAATTGGAGTTTTACTTACTTCAGATGCACCTACGTTTGATGTCATAATAATAATTGTATTACAGAAATTTATATGCTTACCATTATGATCAGTAAGTTTACCGTAATCCATTACCTGTAATAATAAGTTATAAATATCTGGATCAGCCTTTTCAATTTCATCGAATAACACTACAGAATAAGGAGTTTTATCTACAGAATCAGATAATAAACCACCTTGGTCAAACCCTACATAACCTGGAGGGGTACCAATAAGTTTAGAAACTGAATGTTTCTCCATATATTCTGACATATCGAAACGAATTAATTCCATATCAATAAAATGAGCAAGTTGTTTTGCAAGCTCTGTTTTACCAACCCCTGTTGGACCAGAGAATAAATAACAACCAATCGGTTTTTTGCTATGTCTTAAACCTGCACGTGACAATTTAATTGCAGAACATAAAGCTTCAATTGCTTTATCTTGACCATGAATTGTACGTTTAAGATTTTGTTCAAGAGACATAAGTTTTTGTGACTCATCACTTGAAAGCGATTGAGTTGGAACGTTAGCAATTTTAGATACAATTTTTTCAATATCAGAAACTGCGACAACTTTTTTCCTTCTTCCTGTATGTGTAAGCTTAACTTGTGCTGCTGCCTCATCAATTACATCAATAGCTTTATCTGGTAATTGTTTTTGATTAATAAATCTGTCAGCAAGGGTTACAGCAGCTTCAATTGTACCTGCTTCATAAGTAACTTTATGGAATTTTTCATAATATGTTTTAATTCCGTATAAAATCCTAATTGTTTCAGGAATTGAAGTAGCTTCAATAATAACTTTCTGGAATCTGCGAACAAGCGCATGATCTTTTTCAAAGTGATTACTATATTCTTTAAATGTTGTAGAACCAATACATCTGAATGCACCACGAGTTAAAGCGGGCTTTAAAAGATTACTTGCATCTAATGAACCACCCGATGTTGCACCTGCACCTATAATTGTATGAATTTCATCAATAAAAAGTATAGCTTCAGGAATTTTTTCAATTTCTCTAATTACTGATTTTATTCTTTCTTCAAAATCACCACGATATCTTGTACCTGCAAGTAATGAACCCATGTCTAATGAATAGATAACAGATTTTTGAAGTGGACCCGGAACTTGTTTTTTAACAATTTTTAAAGCAAGTCCTTCAACTAAAGCTGTTTTACCAACTCCAGGATCACCTATAAATAATGGATTATTCTTCCCTCTTCTTGAAAGAATTTCAATAGTTCTTTCAATTTCTTTTTCTCTACCGATTAAAACATCAATCTCACCACTTAAAGCCATTTTATTTAAATTAATACAATATAAATCTAATGGACTTACTGCACCTTTATTTTCTCTAATTGGTGGAGGTGTAACTGATTCAGGTTTAACTTCATGACTTTTGTTACTATTATTATTTGTATTATTAGAGTTATTATTATTTGGTAATTGTGGATTATTATTCCCATTATTTTCAAAATTATGGCCAAAATTAACATTGTAATTATTTGGAATAGAATCGTGTTTAGTAACTCCATGCATGATGAAATTTAACACGTCTAATTTAGTTAAATTATGATCTAACAAACAATTCACTGCGAATGCATCATGTTCAGAAAAAATTTCTGATAAAACAGTTGCACAATTAACTTCCTTTAAACCAGAAGTTTGCGCACTCATTGTTGCTTTATGAATAATTCTTTGTAAACCTTCTGATAAAATTACATGCGCTGGTGATTTAAGACCTGATGAATTTGGATGAAGATTGGCAAGAAATTGTTTTAATCTTGCAATAATACCTTCAGGCTTAACACCACATCCACGAAGTACGATAATCACTTCCGGATCTTCCATTAGAGCTAATAGTAAATGCTCAACGGTGGCACTAGTATGTTTAAATTCTCTTGCTATTTGGGTCGCACGATTGAGTATAATTTCTAGACCTCTTGAAATCATGATTTATAATCCTTGTTTCAAATGTGTTATAATTTTAATAATACTACCTAAGTTTATATTATGACAAGAGTTTTTTTCTATAAAATTAATATGTTAAGTATTTTGTACACAATGGTAAAAAAATTTATTTTTATAAATATTTGTATTATTATTTGTATTATATAATTATTAATTTTGTTTTATTTTAATGCTTAATCTTTAAAGATTAAAGAATAAATATATCAAAAGTTGAATAAACAATGTGTTTATAATTAATAAATTTAAGTAGAAATTAATCACTAGTTAAACAGCAGTTTTTAATAAGAAAGAAATTAATGGATCAAGAATAATATTCTCAATCCATTAATAGTATTAAATTAAGTAAATAATCTGTTTAATTCTCTTAATAGTTCATTAACAGTTTTAATAATTTGAGTATTTGCTTCATAACCACGTTGAGCTACTACTAGCTTTGTTAATTCATCTGCAAGCTCTACGTTCGCTTGTTCAAGAGCGTTTGATTGTAGCGTACCTACACTTCCACTATTTGGTTTACGTAAGTTGAACGCACCAGCTTCTTGGTTAGATGCATATACGTTACCATCCTTTGCAGCCAATCCATCATAGTTAGGAAATTCACCTAATGGAATTTGGAAAAGTTTTTGTGAAAGACCATTACTATAGTTTGCGATTATATAACCGCTGCCATCTATATCAATAGTACTTAAAAGTGCTGCGGACACACCGTTTTGCTCTACGAATTGTACGTTATAATCAGCATGAACTTGACTTAAACCGTCACGTAAACCGATTACAGTAGCACCAACAGTACCAGCTGGTAAACCTGCAGTACCTAAATCTAAATTAATAGTACTTGCGATCGCACCATTAGTCCATGTAAGTGTAATTGGCGCAGTTAATTGAGAAGTTACGTTTCTTAAACTACCATCACCGTTAAATGTAATGTTACCATAAGCTACCATTCCGTCAGTTCTACCTGAAGAAATAACGATGTCATCAGGATCAAGAGCATAAATTTCTGCAGCCCAAACGTTAGTTGCAACTTTTACAAAACTTATCCTGAAATCGTGACGCGCACCTAATGGATCGTAAACTTCAAAGTTACGGCTAAATTGTGGAACAACATCACCACCGGCCATATTATCTGCTGTAATACCAAGTGGATCATAAGCAGGCCCTGTAGGAGCAATTGTTGCAACACCTTTAGCAAGATCAGTATTAGATGCAAGCGTATCAACGTTACGAACCAAACCAAATTCAGTTAAAGGGTTTGTTGTAGCATTTGGTAAAGGATACCCATAGTCATACATAATGATACCTAATGGGTTTTTATTATAAATATATAAACTCGCATTTGCACTTGATGAACTTACTGTTGTTGCTGCAATTGTATCAGTATCGTTAATCATTGTACGAAGACCCTGCAATGTTGTAAATCTTTGTACGTTACCAGGAAGCGCTGTTGCATCAGCTAAACCAAGTGTAGTTGGGAAGTCGGTACCAGTATACCCAAAAGTAATAGTGTCAGTATATGTATCAGATGAAATTGATAATCTACCGTTTAAAATATTTGCATTTAAACCAGCTGTTGCGTTAATTGCTGTTGCAAGAGTTGAAAGTGATTCAAATTGTCCTGCACCTGGAGGGCTGTTAAATGTGAAAGTAGACGTACCGCCAGATGGTGTTGTTATTGTTAAAGTGTCAACACCCGCTGTAGGACCAACAAACACACCAGCAGCTGTGTTTTGACCAAACATCGGTGTTGCTGTAATATCCTCAGATGTTACTACACCATCACCTAAAATAGCCGGAGCTGAAGCTGCAACGTTAAATAGACCTAAGCTACCTACCATTGTCGCTGCACCTACGTTTGCAAAAGTCATATTATCATTTGCATCAATTGGACTTACCCATAATCTGTTGTTTTGAACTCTCGCTGTCATTCCTTGTGTGTTACTAATAGCTTGAGCAAGTGTTGCTAAGTTATTAAAGTAACCACTTGTAACATCTGGAGTACTTGTAGTAAATGTATAAGTTAATGTTCCTAAATTAGAAGTCGAAATAGTAAATTTATCACCATTAGTTAAGCCTGTAGTAAATACTTGAGTTGCGTTTGTTGCACCCATAATACCAAGAGTAACGTCATTACTGTATGATAAACCACCATAGGTGTACGTATATGTATTTGCAGCATCATTAATTTTTAAAGTTGCACCAATAGGTAGATTTGCATTAGGCACTAATATGTCTGACATATTAACAGCACTATTTTGAGTAGAAGTAGAAGGTATGCGAATAGTTTGACCTGCACCTTGTAATACTCTTTCACCTGCATCTAAGTTCATTGAAAAGTCAACTTTAGTTGTTGCTGCTACCGCACCGCTTAAAGATCTTAAGTTAACCGGGGTTAAACTGTCTAAAAGAGCGTTTGAAATTGTGTTAATATTACCTGGCTCACCCGGAATTCTTCCTTCGTTGTCAAGTTGCCATGCCATAAGTGTGTGACCTGCTGCATTTACGAAGTTACCAAGGTTATCCTGTCTAAATGAACCAGCACGAGTAAATAAGAAGTCACCGGTACCATCATTTCTACTATTTACGACAATCATACCTTTACCAGATACCGCAATATCTGATACCACACCGGTAGATTGAATCATACCTTGATAATCAACTAGTTTTCTGTTAACGATTTGAACACCACCACTTATATAGTTGTTCTTAGAGCTAGAACCTGTCACCATTGTTTTAAAGCTAACAGAACTAGCTTTATAACCAACCGTGTTACTGTTTGTAATGTTATCTGCGGCAGAGGCGATTGCCTGGCTTGTACCATGCATACCTGAAAGACCCGAGAAGAAAGCTCCATATAAAGCCATAATAAATCTCCTTAATTAGTTGCTTCTGTTGTTTGTTGTTGCGCTAAATAAATACCTTGAATTTCATCTAATCCGATTTTATTGCCGTTACTTAAAATGAAATTGTATTTTCCTAATTCTTCTACCATTCCTAATACAGTAGCTCTTGATGTAGTAATTGCTTGCATAGGAGATCCAGTATCTTTATAAGCTTCTATTTCAATGCGATATAAACCTTCTGGCAATCTTTGACCGCTATTATTTCTACCATCCCATTCATATGTATGCACACCAGATTTACGCTGAGCAGGGTCAACACCTGCAGTCTTTACAACTTCACCGGATGAATTTATTATTTTAACTTTTAATCTTTCAGCATCATCTTGTATTCCGTAACTAAATTGCACGTTACCAATACCGAGCGCTTTAACAGCTTCGCTATAATCAACGTCTTTACCGATGTAATTAACAAGCGCAGCTCTTTCTTTTGCTTCTTCCATTTGAACTAGTTTTTCAATATTTTCATTCATACTTATTGTTTGCTCAGCTTGAGAAATAGCTACAATTTGTTGTGTCATTTGATTAGTATCAGCTGGGTTTTGTGGACTTTGGCTCTTTAATTGAGTTAATAATAATTGTAAGTAAGCATCCCTATCTGCCATTAATTGCTCTTTTTTACCAGAACTTGAATCTTTTTTAATCGGTCTCATTGATGTCTGATGTGGTGTTGTGGAAGAATTAAGTCTTGCTACTGCACCTGGCTGATTAATTTCACTCATATTTTTTCTCCTATACCCTTATATCTAAAACGTGATCACTTATGTAATTTCGAATTATCAAATTATCTTGTTTCGCATCAATTCCAATATCATCTAAAGATCTCAAGAATTCCTTTTTATCTTCTAAAAATTCTCTGTTATCTTTTGCCTGCTGATTAGTATCATTACGCAAGTTAAAGCTAATGTTATCAGAAGCAATTTTTATGCCATTTTCACTTAAAGATTTTTCTAAATGTTTAAAATCTCTTTGAATAAGTTCTAGAGTTTCTATTTTTTCTACTGCTATAGAAATTCCGCTAATTGATTCTTCATTCATCTTCATAGTAATTTCAACTTTACCTAATTCTTTTGGTTCAAGTTGAACTACAACTTTACTATTATTACCTTGAATATTTTTGATTACACTTAATCTGATTTGTTCGTGCGCTGGTAAAGTAGCTTCTGAAATTTTATCAATAGCATTTAAATCATTTTTTATATCATGCTTTAAAAAACGATGATCATCTCTAACAGCATTTAAATTTGTAACACTATTTGATTCTTGTACTTTAGAAACTTCTTCATTATCAATTTTGGAAATTTCATTTTGAGATTTTTCAATTTTACTATTTATGTTTTCCTTTACCACATTCTCTACTTGGCGAGCTGAAACGTTAGCAAATTCGATTTTATTATTTTTTGTGTTTAATTCAGTTTCTTGATTCGGTATTGACTCTAAACTATTACTTTTCTTATCAATATTTTTATTATCACCTAAAACATCTTGTTCGTTATTCTGTATTTTAAATTCATCACTTACTTTAAGCGCATTACCCTCTTCAGCTTGATATTTACTACCAACTTCAAGGTTAGAATCGGCACTTAAAATAACTGGTAAAACTTTTTTAGTTGGAGTATTTAAAGCTAACTCACCTGTATTATTTAAAGCTAAATCACTTGTATCATTTAAAGCTAAATCACCTATTTTATTACTTTCTATTTGATTTACTTTACCTACTTCAACTGCACTATCTTTAGCTTCATCTACATTTATTTTTTTATTATTTACATCAAGCAAACCTTCAAATTCTAATACTTCACTTGTAGTTTTTTCATTTAAATCGACATCTAGATTATTACCATGAGCATTTCTATTAATTTGATCTCTCACTGCATCTTCTAAATTTATTTCATTAAATGAAATTTTACTTATTTCACCGTTAGAAGCTTCTAATTGATTACTTATTTGCTGCGCAACAATTTCCGGATTAACAACAAGACCATATTGAATTGGAACTTCAATAACATCGTTTTTAGCTTCTTCTGCAATTAATTTATTTTGCTCTTCCAAACTTTCAGAAGAAAGTATAACCTCACCTTCTTTAAGTTGCTTTAACGCCTCAGTAAATAAATTTTTAGGCTTACTATCTAAAATTTCAACATTTGCATCAACAGGAACAATTCCATTACTACCAATACCTACGTTTACTTGTTGTCCATTAGGTACTTGCGTAATTTGCTGATTAGCGGTTATTACACTTCCTGTTGGCGCTATTAACATTTAACCCTCGTGTTAATATAAATTTTATGCTAAAAGTTAATAAGCAAATAACGTGCCAAATTTAATAAATTACTGAAAATGAATGACTTTAGCTTTCTATTTGCAAATATAGATACCCTAAGAGGGGTAGGTGAAAAAACAAGAGATGCTTTACTAAGGCTTGGTATTGAAAAGGTAAAAGATTTACTTTTATATAAACCTCTTTGCGTTGATAGAAAAAAATATTTTACAGAAAATGAAAAAGTTGATCCATTAACAACTTATATTGTACCTATTAAAATTACTCATATACCTGAAACAAGAAATTTTAAGGTTAGTAAAAAAAATAGACTTATAATTAATGGGTTGAGTTATTCAACACCTATAATGCTTACGTTTTTTAATTTTACTCCCTACCATATTATTAATAAAATTAAGCTTAATGGTGAATATTTTTTTGTTGGCAAAATTACAGTTTTTAATAATAAATTACAACTTGTACATCCTGATTTTTATAACCAAGAACAATTAAGTATTATAAGTCAGCTTGACCCAAAATATTCTTTAACATATGGCATAACTTCTAAAATGATTAACAATTTAGCAGAGCAAGCAATTATTAAAATTGCAAATTTGCCTGAATGGTTGCCACAAAGAATTTTAAAAAGTCTAAATTTTCCTGATTTTGCAACCTCATTAAAACAATTACATTTTTTAGAATATGAAAATAGTGAAACTCATGCAAAAGCAATTGAAAGGCTTATTTTCGACGAACTTCTTGCTCATCATTTAACAATTAAAATTAGTAAATCAATTTCACAAACAAGCGTAAAATCTTTAAACAAAATTGATCATCAACTTATTGAAAAAATAAAATTACATTTATCATTTAAACTTACTGTGGATCAAGAAAAGGTATTAGATGATATATTTAAAGATATTTCCAAACCTCATCCAATGTTTAGATTACTTCAGGGTGATGTAGGTAGTGGCAAAACTATAGTTGCATTAATTTCAATGGTTGCTTCAATTAGCCAGGGTGGTCAGGCAGTCATAATGGCACCTACTGACATTTTGGCAAAACAACATTTTGAAACTTTTAAACAAATTTTGGATAAATTTAATATACCGGTAGGACTTTTAAAAAGTGCAATGCCTGGAAAACAAAAACAAGAAACAATTAAACAATGTGAAGACGGCAGCATTAGAATTGTTGTAGGGACACATTCATTAATACAAGACAATATTATATTTAAAGATTTGAAATTTGTAGTAATTGACGAACAACATCGTTTTGGTGTTAAACAACGTTTATCTTTAAGCCAAAAAGGTGAAGCAGTTGACACAGTACTTATGACTGCAACCCCTATTCCACGCACATTAATGCTTGCAAATTATGGTGATATTGATGTTTCAGTAATTGCAGTAAAACCTGAAGGAAGAAAACCTATTGTAACTTCCAGCATGAGCATTGAACGATTAGAAGAACTTACTATTTCACTTAAAAAATTTTTAAATAATAAACAAAAAATTTATTGGATCTGTCCACTTGTTGAGGAAATTGATACAGATGATTCTTTAACTTCGGTTAATGAAAGATTTGATTTTTTAAAAAAACATTTTGGTACTGAAGTTGCCATGGTACATGGACAAATGAAGAATTCGGAAAAAAATGAAATCATGGATCAATTCGCTTTTTCTGATCGTGTTAATATACTTGTTGCAACAACAGTAGTTGAAGTTGGCGTTAATGTTCCAAGCGCGACTTGCATTATTATTGAAAACGCTGAAAAATTTGGCCTTGCTCAGCTTCACCAACTTCGCGGACGTGTAGGTAGAAGTAGTCTAGAATCTTTTTGTGTATTATTATATGGCCCTCACGTTTCCGAAACCGCAAGAAACCGAATAAAAGCTATGAAAGAAAGTAATGATGGCTTTTATTTATCCGAAAAGGATTTAGAACTTCGCGGCGGGGGAGATATTTTAGGAACTAAACAAAGTGGAGATATGAGCTTTAGAATTGCTGAATTCCCTCGTGATTCACATTTGCTTGAAATTGCTCAACATGAAATTAATAATTACCCTCCGCAACATACTGAAAATTTAAGACTTTTATTAGAAATTTTCGATTATCAAGGCAGTTTAGAGCTTAAAAATGGGTAAGCACATTATAATTATTGACAAATAATTAACTTTTTAGTAATAATACAGAAATTTAATTTTACTTATTATTTCATGTATACTTTTAACGATTTCATTCAACCAATTTTACAATTTACCGTTGATTTTACCTCGCAAGTATTAAGAACATTTGGCGAATCTTTTGCGCATAAATTAATAAAAGAATATAATTCTTATGTTAAAGAAAAAATTGTTTCAAAAAATCATCAACATATTCATCTGCTAAAAAAATTAATAGCCTTAAAAGAAAAAAATAATGATGAACAACCTTTACTTAATTTTGATTTTTTAAATGAATACGTTAAGAGTATTATAATGAATGAGTCAGAATTATCTGCACAATATAAAAATGCTTTAGATAAGTTTTATAAAAATTTTAGATTAAATATTAGAAATAATATTAAAAATACTATTCCTTTCAAAGAAACTTTAGAAAATGATTTAAAAGAATTTTTAAAAGTTACTTTTAATAATGCTAATGTTGATAATAATTTTATTAAAGAATATATAACTCAGATATGTGGGAAACAATTCTTAAATATCGAAGACAAAAATGGAAAAGCAGCTTTAAAAAACCTTATAGATTCCCATATTTTATATAAAGCTTTCTTATTAGTGATTGTTTTTTTCATTAGTAAGTACGCTTTAAATTTAATTAATAATGTATTTACACAAATATATGGAAAAGTTAGCGAGATTGAAAACCTTCAACCTTTACTTCAAAAATTAGAAAATTTCTATGATCATACCTCTAATTATGGTCTACAATATTTTTTCAAGCTAATGCCTTATCTATCATCCATTTTAACTCAATTTTATTCTTCTTATCATTCTAATTTGAGTAATTCAAGTAATGCGCTAACAGCAAAAGATATTAAAGATGAAGAAATTATTGAAAAATTATCTTATGCAATCGCAACTGAAGCCTTTGCTTATACAATGTTTCTTCATTACAATTTAAAAGATCATACTATCTACACTAAATATAAATTAGAATCTCAAATTAGAGAACATTTAATTAGGGTTGCTGAGAATTTTAATGAGCAAAAGAAAACACTAAGTTTAGTATATGATTCTATACCTGAATATTCAAGCATGGTATTTAGCAATATATTTAACGAGTTTTTTATAACCCACCATAATTATAGTGGTAACAAACAATATTCAACAATTTGTTTAAGAAACTCAACAAATTTTGTAAAGCATTTAGAAATTCCTGAAGGTTCATATAATAAAATAAATGATTTAAACTTTTTTTGTTTTGCAATTAGTAAAAAAGGTAAATTTAGAACCATCATTTCTAATAACAATCCAAAATATGAAGGAAAAGCTGTATTTTCTTTTAGAGAACTTGATAAACTCGTAATGAGTAACCCTCCAAAAGCAACAATTCTTTATCCTTTTTAACAAAATTTGATCATTTTATTAAGCTATTGATTTAATGAATATAAAAATCGGCCTGTGCATTTGACAGAAAATTTTTAATTCATTAATATACCTTTATGTATAAATTTTTACTGGAATTTGAGTTTATACATAAATCTTATTAAAATTTTTGCGCAAAAAAATTAAGGTTTTAATTTAATTAAAATAGGCTAGCCTATACTAATAATTATCTTATAAGTTTTTAAAATTTAATTTTAAATCAACAACTTAAATTTTTATTTAACCCTTTACCACTTAATATACTACATAAATTTTGAAGTAAACCTTATTTCAAAAAACCAAGGGGGTATTCTTTTTATTTTAAATATTTAATTATATCGAAATCATAACATTATATTGCTCATATTTTAAACTTAAGTTAAAATATTAATATATACATAAATATATGAGTACATATCATGTCAAAAAAGAAAGAAATAGATGATTCATTTATTAATACAATAGTTGAGCAAACTCTTTATACTATAAAGTACATAACTGAAAATGAACTTCAAAATTTACTTACTAAAGGTTTAGAAGCGCAATTTCAACATGTACCACCAACATCTAACTGGCAAGATATAGCTATACAACATAAGATTAATGAAATTCAATCGGATACTGCTCATTTATTAAGTGATTTATTAAAAAGCGACCCTGATAATCAACTTGTTTCATTTTTAAATTTATTTAATAAGAAACAATTAGAATCTAACCTTAAATATAACTTAGCCTTAAGTAAATTCGTAAACCAATTTAAAGACTGTATTATAGAATCTAAAGTAGGGAAAGATAGTATCGATGTTTTAGCTTTCCAAAATAATTTAGAACTAGCTTTAATAGATTTTATAAAAGAAATAAAAGGCTCAAATTTAACAAAGGAAGAAAAAGAAAATATTAAAGAAGCTGCTGAAGAAATAACCTTTACAACTTTAAATCTTAGTGAACCTTTAGCACAAAAGCACTTACTTCAGTTAAACCATTCAAATTTAAAAACTTTTGCAATTATTGCAACTAGTATTGCCCTTTTCGGAGTAATAACACTTGTATGTGTAAAATTTGGCCTACTTGCTACAGCAACATCAGCTATTGCAAATTCTCCAGCTTTCATATCAGTTGTTAATACATTAGAGGCAGGATTAGTAACAATTGCCCCTCATCTCGATAGCTTTGTCGTAAAAACTTCAATGGTTTTAGTACCCCTATTTGTAAATTTAGTTGTAGATGATATCAGAAGTGGGTCTTTAAAAAATAGGTTTTTTGAAGTATTTAGTTCGATAAGTGGCATGGAATTCGCTCAAACTAGTAAAAAACTAACTGTTAAAGATATCACTGAAGCTAGTGTAACTAGCGCATTAAATAAGGTTGTAAATAATCAACCTCAAAATAAAGGTAAAAATTTACTTAGAGATAAAGCTATATTTAATAGTTTAAATATTATAGTAAACACCTTAAATGGTATGCAATTACCTGAATCAAGAATTAATAATTCGGATTTACATGAAATATTTTATGGATTTAAGGGTAAGGAAAGCAAAAACACTTGTTTAGAAGCACTATTTAATATTGAAAGTAATAGTAAAGATATAATGAATTTTTCTTTAAAAGAAGAAGCTGTATGGAAAAATATTACAGTTTTAAGTAAAGTACTTCCTACTCTTCAAAAACTTTCTCATAACAATAAAATTAGCTTTCCTATGAAACATACTCATTCATATCAAAATGCTATTGCAGTAATAAAAAATTTATTGGTAAATGAGATAGATATTTCTAAAGGAATGAATTAGGAATGGTACCCGCGGCCGGACTTGAACCGGCAAGGGCGTAAAGCCCCACGGATTTTAAGTCCGTTATGTCTACCATTCCATCACGCGGGCAACACTCCACATACGTATAAATAACATTTTAAAAATTAGCAAGTATTTTTTGAAATTTATTTTGGAAATAAAGCATGTTTTTATTAACAAGCTTTATCTATCCATAATTTGACCTTTATTTTTATCTACAGGCTTTAGGAAACCAAATCTTCTCTCACCCTTTTTATTTAGCTGCCCCATACTACCTTCAAAGTCTTTTTTCACGCGGTTCATAAGCTCTTTTTCAGCTAAACCATTTATATCTTTATATTTAGCACTATCACTTTTAAACTTTTCTTTTAAATTGTTAATTTGCTCTTCTTCAAGCCTATTACCAATATTATCCTTTAATGTCACTTGTTTAATCTTAAGGATAGTGGCAAATTGATTAAAATTAACCTCATGCCCCTTGTATTCACGACTTAAACCTTTTTGTGCAGATAGAGGTATCTGGATACCTTCATCACTTAAAGCTTTAAACCAATGTTCCATAGGATATTTGTAGGCATTAAATTCAACTTCTTGTTTTAACACGCCAGGCTTAGTATGATAATTAAATAATTCTATATTTTCTGCTTTTAAAAGATGGATAAAATCAGCAAAATATAGGCTTGCATTTTCGCCGCCTACTCTTTTAAGAATATTTTCTTTAACTTCAGGTGATAATTTAATATTATTAGACTCAAGAATTATAAAAACCTCTTTAATTGGCTTTCTAAACATTTGGTTATCAAGAGCTTGGATTATATTTTGATTAATATTTATATTATTATGCTTTAAAGCTCCTAAGAACGATTGTAGAGACTCTTTATCACTAAATTTAATAGCTCCTGAGAGAAGCTTATTTTCAACCACTTCTTTTAATCTGACTAAATCTTGAGTTTTTGCGTTCGGATTTCCAATATAAAAACTAGCTTTATTAAAATTACATCCTTCACTAAAAAGCACATTACTCCAATCTTCAATATTAATTTTAGCTTTAGCAAAATTGAAACCAGCAAAATTTAAATTTCTAACATCAGTTTTAAAAACAATTTTTCTAAAATCTCTTTTATCAAGAATTGATCTAGTTGGAGATACTGTAGGTAATTTGTTATAGTTTGGATTTTCTGCAATAAGTTGCCCAAGATCGTATTTAGTATTTCCACCATTAGATAATTTTTCAGCTTTATTAACGGCAGCACTTAAAAAATCTGAGTTAATGCTTTTTCCAAACACCCTATCTTTACCACATGCTGCAGCGAGTTTTTCAAAAACTGCACCAATCTTTGAGCCAATAGCTTTTAATGTATAAAATCTTATATCAGAATCAACAGTTGCTATTTTAAGAGCTTTGAAAACCCCTTTAGCTGTAACATTGTTTTCATCTACAAATTTAGTATAAAGTTCATTTATTTCTTTTGCTTTTTCTGGTTTAGATAAAGCCTTGAATAAATTGCCACTGGTAATACCTAATTCTCTGATTGGTTTTATACTTTTAATAAATCCATCAACAATTTTAGCCTTATTAGGGTCATTAAGGACATTGATAAGGTTTTTAACACCATTATTATCTTCTGCCGATAATTTTTTAAGGAAGGTACCTACAATAGGTTTCCAGAAATCACTATCATAATCCATACGATCAATGTTATCTATAGATTCACCCAAATCTGCTAATGCCTCAACTAATACTGGTAACAATTCTTTAAAATCATTTTCTTTAAATTGTGGATTTTTGAAAACATTAAATTGGAATACATCGTTAGTAAATACTACCTTTTGCAATAAAACATATACATGGTCTTGCATAGCTTTCTTTTCTTTTTCAGGTACATTTTCAACTGATTTTAAAACATTATTAACTATTTCAAGTAGATTTGATTTTTTTAAACCTCTATTATTTTCTGGGTCCTTTATTCCCTCTATTAGTTCTTCGGCTAATTTCGCAAAATTATTATTAGAATTATTTGAAGTAAGAAGGTTTTTTGTTACATAATCAACTAATGGAATAAGATGATTATTAATATCATCTTTACTTAAATTATTATAAATTTTATCAATAACGCTAGCGTCATCGTTATAATGCGTTCCTCTAATCTCTTGTTCGGCTTCAAATTTATTTTTATTATTTAAAATAAAATCTTTAATCAATAAATTTACTTTAATTTCATCAGCTGGTTTAACATCAGTAGTTTCTTTAATCACTCCTTGAATAGCTTCCATAACCTTTTTAGCTTTTTTCTTAACGTCTTTATTTAAGCCAATTTCTAGTGATTGATTATTATTAATTTCAATACTAATAGGTTCATCAATTAAAGCTGCCTTCTTTTTATTAGATTTACTTGGTTTTTCCTGAGTTGGAGTAATTGTAGCCCTACCTTTTTCTTTAATTTCAAAATCAAATAAATCTACAACTTCACGAATTAAATTTTCACGAGCTTGTTTTATTTTCTCATTTTTAGTTAAATCATCTGATGAAGCAAAAGAGTTGATTACAAGATTAGTACCTTGAGCAGCTAAAAGAGAAGAATCTATACCAAATTGTTCTTTAAATTTATTTTTTAAGCTTTCTAGGTTTTCATTAGTATCTGGAAATGCTTGTAGTAAAATTTGAGATTCAATTAATTCCTGAATTACTTCTTTATATTCATTATTTTCATCATTAAATAATATTCTAAATTCATTATTATCTGTAAGTTTTCTATCTAGTCTTAAATCAGCAAGTATATCAAATACTTGGCCAATTGTAGCTTGTACATTCGCTTTTAGAACAGCATTTGTAACTTCGGTTTTTTTACCAGTGACTGATTTAGCTATTTCACTCAATCCATTTAATACAGAAAAAAGCTTTTCATTTGTAGCGGTTTCAGGAACCAAATCAATTATTAAGTCTACAAGCTTTTCTTCATTATATTTTGAGTTTTTTGATAATTTAAATAACTGAAGCTCTTTAATTTGAGGAGCAATAGCATGTTTTTGAAGTTTAATAATTTGAGTTACAAATTCTTTATTTTCACTAATTGTTTTTTTCAAATTTCCATCATTTAATATTTCACCTACTAGGGTAAAAACATCTCGGTCTTCTGTATGAATCAGTTTATTAATTATTTCAATAGTATTACCGATATTATCAGCATTTATTACTTGATTCTCAAAAAAATCATTAACAAACTTTCTAAATCCTTCTTTTAATTTTGTTTTATCCTCTTCGCTCGTCAATCCCTTTTCAAATGCTTTTTCTAAATTTGGATAACCAAAATCTGTAGCAAGTTCAACAAATAATTTTCTATTAGTTGTTAGGAAATTTGCAAATGCTCCGCCTGTAATTTTAGCAGCTTCTTTAAACTCTTCTGATTTTATAGCTTTTAAGAAACCATTTACTAAATCTATCCCTTGTAAAGCTGTTATAGCTTTATGCGTTTCATTATTTTCACCATTATAATATTTAACGCTCACCGCATTATTGGCTGTTAAACGTAAAAGTTCTTTTAAGCCAACAACATTTGTTAAATAATTCCCATATTTAGTTGCAAGATCAATTCCTTCATTTGCAACATTCGCGTATTCTTGAACCTGTTCAGCGGCTTTACCAAGCATTTCTTTAGGAGGAGCAAAGAAACTTGTCCAAAAACCCTTTGTAGTTAAAACAGTACCAACACCTTCCGCAATGTCAGCCACTCTATCAAGAGCATCAAGGGGCGCATTAACAAGCGTAGAAATTAATCCACCTTCTTTTTCTACTCCTTGAACTATCTCACCTTTTCTCAAGGTATCTGTAACAAATTTTGTTGCTTTATTTCCAGTTTGAAGCCCTTGTTGTATTAAACTAGCTCCCTCACCTACAGTATTAGATGCTTTATTACTTATCCAATTTGCAGCTTTTTTAATTATTCCTGGAGTATTAGAAGAAGTTTGTTTAACTGTTTCAATAGCGCTACCAACCATTCCAACGGCAGAATCTTTAGCTGCTTTAATACTAGGTAATATACCTTTATCGATATTTTCTGATAAATCATTAAATTGGTTTTTTATAAAAATATTACTAATTAAGCGAATATTTTCAGCAATTTTATTTGGATTTAAAAGGTTATTCCGTGCAATATATGCCTCGCGATATTTTACCATGTTATTAAGGCAAATTTGACTCATAAGAGTGTTTTCAAAGGCAGATGTAACTTGAAATTGATTGCCTTTAGTTTTATTTTCTTCAATTTGCGAAGCAATAATATAACTGATTTCTAATCCATATTTCTCTTTTAATTCATTCCATTTAGGTGATTCAAATAATGGAAGAGCCTGAGCTTTAAAAGAATATTTTACTAAATTATTTTGTAGTGATTCACCTACTCTATCATATACAATATTTGAAAGCTCTTCATAATTACTGTTAACAAAATCTAATATTTCATCATATTGTTTTTTATTTTCTTCCATTAATCCAAGATTACTTTTTGTCTTTTTAATTATTTCGACAACTTTTTTATCATCTTCTGAGAGAGGTTTACTTGCATCTTTTAAAATCACTTCTTCATTTGCAAGTAATTTATCTAAGGTAGCATTTAATTTATGATTACTTTCAGGAAGATAAACCGAAAATTCAGGCAAATTACTTAATGTGGCAATAGGAGAATTTTGTAATCCTAAAAATGAATTTAAACCATTATTACCATTTAATAAGGTAAAATCTAATCCTAATCTTTTAAGTGCCATTGGCCCAATTATTGGAAACACATAATCCTTAAATATATTCCATGCTTTTCCTGAACCTTTCCTATTATCACCTAAATTAAAACCTTTATTAATTTGCTCTTTTTTAAATTGTTCTATTAAAGTGTTTTTTTCTTCTTTATTTTTTTGTATATATTGTTCTTTTGAAATTTTATTTTTTGCTAAAAAATCCTTAAACTCTTTTTTAACATAATTAAGTATTTCGGTCGCATTTTCTTCTTCAGTTTTATACGCACTAAGTTTAACACCAAATTGTTTAAAAGCATATTCTGAAGCTTGCTTCTCTCTTTCTGTACTCGACAATGCATTTTTTTCAATTTTACTTTTATAAATATTAACAGCTTTTTCTACATTTTGAATTTGTTGTTCAAAAATTGCTGCATTAACTTCATTTTCTACTAGATTTCTTTGAACAGAATTTAAAGCTTTAACTTCTATATTTAATTCTTCTATAATGTTTTCTAAGGAAAATTCCTTTTTAATTTTTTCAGCTCTTTCCTTTAAAAGTTTTTTGATTACAACTTCAGCTCCTAAATCTTCAACATCTTTTTGAATTTGAGGGTTTTTAAGAGCATTTTCATGTAATTTATAATTTTTTATTTCTTTACCATCACCCTTATGTTCAGTATTATCAAGAGTGATTATTCTTTCTTTAATAAGTAATCTACGGGCTCCTTCCGCAAAATCTAAAAATTTATTATTTTCATCTAATAAACAAAATTCTCCGTTAACTTTATTACTATTCTTAATTACATTATCAACAATGTCATTTAGTAATTTTGACCTATTATCTTTTAAAACCCCGTCATATAAATATTTTAACGAAGAATTTTGGATTTTATTTTCAATATGTATCTTTAATGCTTCTCTAGCTGAAGAAGCTTGTATAGTTTCCGGAAATAGTAAAAAATCCAAGGAAAAGGTTATTTTACCTTCCTTAACTAATTTTTTTGCGGCTTTTTGCCTTTCTTGATCAGTGTTACTATTTTTAGCCATGGTAATAATACTATATAAATTTATATCTATATAATAATATTACAACACAAAAGTTAAAAAATAAACTATTTTTAAAACTTATTATTAATTGTTGATAAATAAGCTTATAATATTCGCTAAAAGTTATAAAAAAGTTAATTATTAATTAAAGCACTTCTATTGTTTTTTTATAATATTAACATCTTTGATATACAATTCATTATCAACAATTGATCTGTAACCTTCACTCTTTTCTGCCTCAAATATATTAGGTTCAGAATTACGCATGTATTTCTCCATAATATCAATTACATCGTAGAGTTCCATTTGTTTAGCCAGTCCATAAGGAGATGCTCCATATACATTTTCTAATTCGCAATTTGCCCCTAATTCCATTAAACATTCTATTAGCTTTAAATCATACGAACAATAACCTACTGCAAAATGTAACGGTGTATTACCTTCATAATCTAATCCATTAATATTTAATCCTGATTTAAATAAGGTTTTTATATTATTGATATGAGCATTTTCTACCATTGATAAAAATAAAAACGTCCCTTCCTTAAACACTTCTTTAATATTAAGTCCTTTTTCAAGAAATTTATTAAACATATTCTCACTACTTAATGAAAGACTAAGAGGATTTTTTAAATCTTTAGTCACGTATTGAGTTTCAGCATCAAGGTTAAGCATCAATTCTACCATTTCTTCATGATTAACATAGATTGCTCGATAAAAGGCAGTCATTCCATAAATATCTTTTAAATTAGGATCAGCGCCATAATTCAACAACGTTTTTATAGTTTCTTCCCTTGCCGGAAATCTTTTTTCTCGACTAGACATAGGATTAGAAGTTGTACCAGGAAGCACGATCATATACTCATCAGACCAATTACCAAATGCTTTATGAAAAAAATTATAAAGGTTATGATAATAGGCATTTGGATTAGCGCCTTTTATAAGCAAGTTTTCAATTATTGTAGGTTCATTAATTTCCGTTTGCAAAAGTTTGTAATTTAACCAATCCTGGACACTTGATAAGATAAGAAATTTTTTAATAAGATCAATTTCAATTCCCTGCTTGTTTAAATTTTCCACATATTCAATGACAGGAATGACTAAATTTAACCTAGTAATAATTATCGATAAGTTTTCATAATCATAATTTGGTTCCAATTGATAATTATAGTCAATAAATTTAAATTTTCCTTCACGTTTTAAACCATATAAAGGTACTGTATAATATCGTAATGAAATAAAAATTATTAAGTGTATTAATTCTTTATCTTCATTTTCAAAAAAAGTTGATAATTTCTCACGCTCAGTTTCAGATAAATTTTTTACAAATCTGCTATTTGCTAAATTGCGAATTTCTAAAAGTAATTTTGGATATTTATAAAATAACTCATTATATGAAAAATCAGATTTATTTAAATTATAAAAATATTTTTCTGATGATAAAAATAATTCAGCGGTATTAATAATGCTTTTATCCATGTCATAATGCACTTTACCATCATAAGTTGTTACCATTTCATTCATTTTATCACTCTCAAGCATTAAACTTGAGACAAAATGAAAAGCTGAAAGTCTTGCGGGATAATTTGATTTAATTGAAAAATCACCCTCAACTTCACCTAAATGTATTGAATCATCTTTTAACCACTTAAAGACCAGAAAGCTTGCAGCTTGAGGTTCATTCTTAAAGTATTTCCTTAACACTACTCTTTCTTTTAAATTTAAATTTTCATTATCGAATAAATTTAAAATCTCATTAGGAATATAGTAATCCTTTTTAAAATTCTGATTTGTAACGCTTAACATATTTCTCTCCTAAATTCTCATTATAAATAAATTTGATCATAAATTACTTTATAAACTACTGAAAATTATTTATTTCTTAATAATTTTTATCTTTACTTATTTGTAAAATGGCATGAAAATTGCTTATTATTTAAAATACCTTTAAATGGTAACAATTATGAAAAAGCCGGTACTGACATTAATAATAAGAATAATTTTAATAACTTGCATAAATGCAAAAATTTCCTATGCATCGGAAGCAAGAATTAAAGATATTGTTAATGTTGAAGGGATTAGAGAAAACCTGCTTATTGGTTATGGATTAGTAGTAGGACTTAATGGCACAGGTGATAATTTAAACAATTCAGCATTTACGCAAAAAGGGCTTGTGGATTTCCTTGAAAGATTAGGCATCAATACGCGTGGTGCTAATTTAAAAACTAAAAACATAGCTGCTGTTACAGTAACCGCGGTACTACCACCTTTTGCAAGGCAAGGGAGTAGAATTGATGTTCAAGTAAGTACTCTTGGCGATGCTAAAAGTTTACAAGATGGTACATTACTTGCAACTCCTCTCTTAGGAGCTGATGGTCAAGTATATGCGGTATCACAAGGACAAGTCTCTATTGGTGGTTTCGATGGAAAAGATAAAGAGGGAGCTAAAATTACAAGAAGCGTTACAACGAACGCAACGATTATTAATGGCGCAATTATTGAAAGAGAAATACCTTTTAGATTAGAGAGCTTAGATTCAATTAAGCTTGCTTTACATAATCCAGATCTTACAACCGCTTTACAAATTGCTGAAGCTGTAAACATTGCAAATAGAGAAGATATCGCAAAAGCAATTGATCCAGGTACTGTAGAAGTATTTATACCTGTAAATCACAAAAAAGAGATCGTTAGATTTTTAGCTGACATTGAACAACTCGTAGTTTATCCAGACCAAGCTGCAAAAATTGTGATTGATGAAGCTTCTGGAACCGTAGTTATGGGGCAAACTGTAAGAATTAGCCCAATTGCGATTTCACAAGGTAATTTAACAGTAATTATTAAATCGCAAAAAAACATTGAAAACCCGGAAGTTGATCTTAGAGGCGAGAACATTGCGGAAGACAAGCCAGTTGCTGATAATGCAAAAAAAGGTAATCAAATGGTTGTTTTACCTGAAGGTACAACATTAGGTGAGCTTGTTGACGCTCTAAATTCATTAGGTGTTGGACCACGTGACTTAATAACAATTCTTCAAACAATTAAATCTGCAGGAGCTTTGCAGTCTAATATTGAGTTAAGATAGGGGAAAGATATGATACCAAATAGCGAAATCGTAACAATAGACGCAGTTACAAAATATCATAATTCAGTGAAAGAAATAAACCTTGCTCAAAAAGAAAATTCAACTTTAGAAGCAGCAGAAAATTTCTCACAATTACTCATTAAACAATATTTAGAGCTTGCATTAAAAAATAATATTGATGAAGAAAATATTTTTAATCCAGGTGGAGCTGCAAATCATTACCAAGGATTTCTAATTGATGAATATGCCAAAGTTTTAAGTGCTCCAGGTAATGCTGGAATAACTGAAATGGTTTACGCCGAACTTATAAAATTACAGGAGGTTGGCAATGGAAACCAATTTAAATGAAAATTCTATCGAAAATGAAGGTATTGAAAATATAACTAATATTGATCGTGTTATAGTAATATTTGAAAAATTCATAACACTTTTAAATAAAGAAAGCGAATTATTAAAACAAATGAAAATTGCCGAAATTGACGCATTATTGCCAGATAAGGTTAAAATGATGCAATGGCATAATATTTTTGAGCAATTCCTTTCACGCGAACCTAATTGGCTTAAGTCTCAAGAAGAAACTAAAAAACAGAATTTAGTACAAATTTACGAAAAGTTTAAGCAGACAATGGAAGATCTCCATGGAAACTTAGAAAAAGCTGTAGTTGTAAACCAATATATTATGAAAATGATTTATGAAGAAGTAGCCTCACAACATCAAAATGAAACATATAATTCAACAGGTCAAAAGAAAATTGGCACATTTGTTGCTTGTAATCAGAAACAGGGAATACCTATTAAAATTGATGAAAAAATTTAAAGGAGGCAAACATGGGCCTTGGGATTGCAGAAAACGCCGCACTAAGTAGCATTAAAGCTCATAAAAAGGCTTTTGACACTGTTTCAGTTAATATTGCAAACGCTAATAATGATGAATATACAGCTAAAGTTACAAATTTTAGCTCTGATATAGCACTAGGACAAGGTGTAGGTGTTAGAGTTGATGGAATATCTCGTAAAGTTGATGAAATTCTTCTTTCGGAATATAGAAATCAAGCCTCGTCTTTAGTAAGAGTTGATACACTTAAAAATTATAATGAACAAATTCAAATATTATTTGGTGAACCTGGTAATACAGGTACCTTAAACTATGTTATCGATGATTTTTTTGCAACCTTAAAACTAACAAATAGTACCCCTGAACTTAAAATGCAAGCAGTACAGAAAGCTCAAATTCTTTCTCAGAAAATTGCAGACATCTCAAGAGGTTTACAAGATTTAAGGTATAAAGCTGACCTAGAAATCGCTAACACATTTGAACAAATGAATTCTGATCTTAATAGATTATTTGACCTTCAAAAAAGTATTTCTTCAGTTTCTAGCTCACGTGGTAACACAGCCGATTTATTAGATCAAAGAGATACAATTATAAATCAATTATCAAAAAATATTAATTTAAAAGCGTATTTCAATGAATTTAATCAACCTTTTTTAAGTACTACTCGTGGTATTGCTGTTTATTCTGATCAACCTTACCAATTTAATTATGTTCCAACTCAAGGACCACAAGATTTTATAAATAATGCAGTATTAAATCATGCAACTATTACACCTCTTTATAATCCAAATGCACGTTCAGTGGCAGAAACAGTTATTACAGGCGGTAAAGAAGGAAATATCACTACACAATTTACTAATGGTAAAATTTTAGCTCTTCACGAAATAAGAGATACGGATATACCAAATATTATAAATGAGCTTGATAATTTAGCTTCAGTTTTAAGAGATAGCATCAACAATCTACATAATTCAGCGAGTGGTATGCCTGCTGCTCATACTCTACAAGGTACTACAATTATAAATGATTCTGATTATCATCAATGGTACGGTGAAATTCGTATGGGTATTATTGATGAACAAGGTAAACCTGTTTTAAGAAATGATGGAAAAGCTCTAAACCCACTTGTTCTTGATTTAAGTAGATTAAATAGTGGGAACGGCGCAGGAAGCCCTACTAACCAAACAGTTATTGATGAAATAAACCAATATTTTTATTACGATCAACTTCTATATAAAACTAAATTAGGAAATTTAGAAGATATTAGAATAGCTTCAACTACTTCAAATATGCTTGCAAATGGTGTTTTTAAATTCCAAATGGAAGTTGTAAATAATGATATTTATGACTCAAAATTTGATGTACTTGATGTTCAAGTGTATGATAATACATCCACATTAGTTCCTGGTTCTCTAATTACCCCGCTTGCAAATAGTCTTTTAACTAATCCAGGGGATAGAGTTAGAGGAGAGGAAATGCAAGTAGATTTTGGTGCAGGTGCAGGTGGTCCATATACAATTCAAGTAACAGTAAAAGTTACTGAACCAGATGGTAACATTTCAACTTCAGTTTTAGAATTCACTATTGACGATACTCCAACTAGTACTGATATTATGAATGACAGATATGTAGCAACATCAGTTATTGCAGGATCTGCAGAACTTGTTGCACCAACTGCTAATAGAACTTTTGCTTTAGCAGAAATAGTAGATGAAGATGGAGATGTTCTTCCTAATGGAAAATTAGGATATTTACGTCTTAAAACTTTAAGAGATACATATGGAATTTCAATTGATCAATTAACTAGTAAAGAATTTGGTTATACCTATCCTAATGGTTTTACAGTAGATGCAACTCAACGTGGTTTCTCTCATTATTTTGGATTAAACAATTTATTTTATGATAATGGTAGTGTTAGAAATTCAGCTTATACTATGGCTGTAAATGAAAGCATTTCTGATAATCCAAGTTTATTAAGTATAGGTCAATTAAAACCTTCTGCAAGTTACATCTCACAAGAAACAATAGGTGATACAAGAGCGCACGGCGAAATAGTATTTTCCGCAAATCCTGGAATTGGTTCTACTATTACATTAGGTGGAAGAACGTTTACATTCGTTGCTGCTGCAGGCGCACCAGATGAAATAACTATAGGTGCAACACTTGCCCAAACTTTAACTAATACTCTAACTGTAATTAATGCTATTAATGCCACAACTAGTGGTACCGCTGACAAAGCAACTTATACCGATAACGGTTTAGACACTTTATATATTGATTATGGAGCTGCAGGTACAGTGGGTAATACCTTTACAGTTAGTTACAATTTGCTTGGTGGTGCTTCTGCAAGTTTTAATGGTGGCACTTCTATAATTAGTAATACTCAAAACATCTCAGGTGGTACTAACAAAAATATTAATATTACGGTTAATCCAAATACATACGAAGTAAGTGCTGCTTCAAATGAAATAGGCTTACAAATAGTAGATTTAGCTTTACAAAGTTTTACCTTCCCTGCCGCAGGTATTCTTTCTAGTTTAACTACCACCCTTGGCAGTTATACTGCAACTTTAATTTCCCATGCGGCAAATAATGCGAAAGACGCAAAAGATGGTTTTAAAAAACAAGAAGTGTTAACCAACGCTTTTTATGAGCGCTTAAAAGATGGTAGCGGAGTTAATATTGATGAAGAAATGGCTAACACTGTTATTTATCAAAATACTTATGTTGCTTCAGCTACAATTTTTGCAACTACTAAAAAATTGTACGACGTACTTTTAGATACAATGAGAGGATAAGTTTAATATAGAAATATGTTAAAATAGAGAGGAAAATATGACTGCAACTGCGATTAGTAATTTAGTTATGCATAAATCTCTTATGGATCACATGAGAGAAACACGCAAAAATGTAGCACGAACTCAAGAACAAATATCAAGTGGTCGAGCTGTAGAGACATATGAGGAACTTGCAAGTACAGGTCGTACAGAAGGTATTATTAATATGGAGTCAAAACTTTCTCAAATTAATAGTTATCTTGATAATAACCAAATCATTACAGGTAGGTTACAAGCAACAGATACTTCTTTAGAAAATATTATAAATAGCCTTTTTGAATTTAGATCTGTGCTTGTAAAAAGAAGAAGTGCTTTAGGTAGTTCACCTGAAATTGTAACCACAATTAATCAAGTTGGTAAAACTACATTATCAATAATGCGTGATAATTTAAATTTAAGATATGACGGCCAATATATGTTTGCTGGTGCTAAGGTTGATGTTCAGCCAGTTAATAATATTGTTGATCAAACAAATATCTTAAACGGTGAAGTTACCTCAAATTATTATAATGGTGATGGCGTAACTAGGAGCACTAAAGTTAGTGATTCGCTTACAGTTAATTACGGAGTTAGAGCTAACGAAGCAGGATTTCAAAAAGCTATTGGTGCCATAAATTTAACATTAAAGGCCGTTGACGACAATAATTTATCAGATGCTTATGAATTATTAGATGATGCAATAAAAGACATTGTGAACGTTAGAAATAACGTTAGAAATTCAATGAGTCAAATAGAAAATGTAAGCGAAATTTTTGAATCAACAAGAGTATATTTTACACAATCAATTGGTGAAGTAATTAATACTAATATTCCAGAAGCTTCAGTGACCCTTGCAAATGATATGGCAAGGCTAATGGGTACGTATCAAACATTTTCGCAAGTTTCAAGGTTAAATTTAATGGATTATTTAAAATAATTAAGGGAGTCTGACATGGGTAACAATGTAAGTTTAGAAGCTACAAATAAAAGTATAGCTATAGAAGAAGTAAAATTTGAATCGATAACTACTAGATTTGGCGCTATTCAAATTAATAAAGAAAAGAATATTACTTTTCCATTAGGGATTTTAGGAATTGAAGGAGTACGTAGCTATTGTTTAGCTGATTACCCTGAAAATAAATTTCCTAATTTTAAAGTACTGCAATCATTAGATGATTTAAATATATCATTTCTTGTAAATCCAGTTACTGATTTCAAAATTTTTGATAAAAAAGATTTAGAAGAATGTTTGAATGATCTAAATATTGCTCAGGAAGAATTAGCGATCGTTTTAATCACTTCTATACATAAAAATGTTGGTGAAGAAAAAGCTCGTATTACAGTTAATATGCGCGCACCAATCATGATAGATACAAAAAATTATGTAGCTTATCAATACGTATTTAAAAACGATAATTATAGCTTACAACATGAAATTAACTAGTAATCCAGATTTAAATTGTATGGTAAAAGATTCAGAAGATTATGAAGTATATCAAGATGGTTTTTTAAGTGATTTTAAATGTATTGGGGACAAATGCCCTGATACATGTTGCAAAGGCTGGGATATGCAGTTAGATCGCACAACCAAATCTATGTACGAATTCATGATGCCTGAACTTAAAGATATAATTGATAACAATGGTGATCATTTCATTATAAAGCGTGATTCCAAAACAGATACTTGTATAAAATTAGAAAAAGGTTTTTGCTCAATACAAAAGAAACATGGCGAAAACACGCTTTCAGATGCATGTTTTTTCTATCCTCGCACAATGCATAAGGTCGGACAAAGATATCATGCTTCTGCCGGGTTTTCTTGTCCTGAAACCACAAGGTTAACATTATTTGGAGAAAATCCTTTTTTAATGGTTTCAACTCATTATCCACGAATTCCGTATATTTTAAAGGACTATTCAAATTTAGTTATTCCTGTTGAAAAGATTGATGAAATTCACCAATTTTTTAAAAATTTAAATGATAGTGAAGTAACTAATAAAACATTAGCTAAAATGTTAATGTTAACTAGATCACTTTCAAACCTTCCGCAAGAAAAATGGTTTGATGCTATTAATCATTTAGATAAGGTTGCGCTAAATCTTTCTCCAGAGATAGCTTCTCAAAAACTTAATCCTCTTTATTTACTTCAAAGTTTTATAATTATAATAAAATCTTGCCGTAAGAAAATTACAAACAGATTGCAAGAAGTTCTTAATAAAGCGCAACAAGAACTCGAGGTAAAAATTGATTTTGAAACTACAGATTTAATTTATGACGTAGATAAATTTGATTTTAATAATGTTACTAAAAAATGTTTAGATAATAAGCTATTTGTTCAACATATTATGAAAAGATGGCTTAAAGGTGAAATTTCTTGTTTCTTTTATCCATTTTCTGGTATTGGCCGTAATACAGTACAACGTACGCAGATTTTAATAGTTAAATATGCACTTAATTATATGTTATTAAGTCTTAATTTAATTAATTGTGAAGATGTTCAAAATACTACTATCCAAACTATTCAATCCGTTTCAAGATTTATTGATCATTTATCTGACGAAAAATTATTTTTAAAAATTATTGAAAGTTATGGTTGGCTTGAAGATAGCAAACTTTTAGGGTTACTGGAGGATATTGATGTTAAATAATTCAATCGATCAAGTAGTAATTACTACTAAAATTGAGGCCTTTGGACTTTTAGCTAAACAAAAATTTATTGAAGCTGAAAAATTACTTATGGATTTACTTAGCTATAACCCATTAGATGATGAAGCAATTTATTTACTTTCAATGGTGAAACATGCTAAAGGTGAAACTGAAGTTTCTAAATTTCTTTTAAATAAAGCTATTGAGAAAAATCCTCATGATGCTAGATACTGGACAGAGCTTGGAGCTATTGCTATTGAGCAAAATTACTTACAAGAAGCTTTAAACCTTTTTGCTCAAGCTTTAAAAATAAAAAGCGATTACCCTCATGCCTTAAGAGGGATTGCAACTGCATATTATTTACTTAGAGATTTTGAATTATCTAAGGAATATTACGAACAACTTGTTAAAATAGTACCTAATGATCAGACCTCTATCCATATGTTGAAATCGCTTAAAGGTGAAACAACAGAAGCTGCGCCAGAAGCATATGTGAAAAACTTATTTAATAAATACGCAGATAAGTTTGAAAACCATTTAAAAGAAAAACTTGATTATAAAACTCCTGAAGAAATCGCGAGGCTGGTATCAACACTTAAATTTAATGATAACAAACTTGAACTTAAAGCATTAGATTTAGGTTGCGGTACAGGACTTGCTGCCGAAGAAATTTTAAAATTTAATGATAAGTTTGCTTTTACAGGGCTTGATTTATCAGAGAAAATGGTTGAAATTTCTAAAGCTAAAAATATATATAAAAAATTACATGTCGGTGAAATATTAGAATATCTTAAATCGAATAAGAAAAATTTTGATTTAATAGTCGCCGCTGACGTGTTTGTTTATATTGGGGAATTATCAGAAATAATGCAGGAAGTTAACCGTTCACTTATATCGCCTGGTTATATGGTGTTTTCAGTAGAAAAAAATGATGACGTTGACACTTTCAGTTTAATTCCAACAAGTGCAAGATACGCTCATTCGAAAAAATATATTGAAAAATTAGCTAAAGATAATGGTTTTAATATAGAAATAATGGAAGAAATTGACCTAAGAAAAGAAGGCTTAGATATCATTAAAGGTTACTTAGTTATTTTTTGTAAAGCGTAAGCCATTCATAATTAAGTACAAACTACTATAAGCTTTTAACAAGTCTATAGTAATTCAAGTATAAATTGACAAATGGTTAATTAAATTATATCTTGTTAATCAAATTTAACAAGGTAACTAACCATGAGTCTTTCTAGTCAATCTACTCCTAATAAAGAGCCTTTTAAAGAGTTCTTTGAAAAATTAGAAAAGGGTGAACTGAAAATTGCCCAACAAATTATTTTTGATACTGACAGTAAAATTGCTATGCCTGATGAAGTTAGTAAAGATTGGTCATTATTCTTTTTAATTAAGTGGTTAATGGACAGAAAGGTTCTAGAAAATAAAGATGAAACTGAAATATATACTACTGAGACAACTTATGAAGAAAACGTTGCTTTTATTAATAGGGTAATTGAAAATAGTAATATTAATAAAAAATTCCCTTTTGCCTATTCTAACATTAATGTTTCAAACTTTTCAGCAGACGTTTCAAATGATAGTAATCTCAATTATTTAGAAATTGCAATCAAAGAAAATTTAAGTGTAAAGCTTATCGCAAGAATTTTAAAGCATAATGGTTTGGACAATTCTATATTTGATGAAAAACACCTAACTTTAGATTCTAATGAAAAAAAGAAATATTCTTTACTTGAATATGCTCTTAAACAAGAAAACTATGAATTAGCTAAACTAATACTTGCATATCAAGTTCACTTCCTCGGAAAAGATATTGATGGAATTCAAAAAAACTTAAAAGGTTCGAAATTTAAAGCGGCTATAAATACAGCTATAAAAAAATCAAAATCTAAATCTCTCGCAAGACTTTATGAAGGCAATAATAAATTTGAAGATATAAAAGAACAATTAATAGAAGAATTAAAAACAATTTATGAAAAAAAATTGTTTGATCCTAATATTAAAAAATTTGCTGAAAGAGAAAAAGAAGTTAAAAAAGCAAATAGTCCGGTAATGATTTCATCTACGAAGAACACTAATTCAAAAGTTTCTAAGGAAGAAAGGGAAAGAGTTGGTGGAGAATTATATTCAGCATTTTATGAAGCTTTAAATTCATTAGCTCCTAACGAAATTAAAGAAAAGGCTCACCTTAATAAAGATGGTAACGGCTTATATATTGAAAATGATACCAGAGTAAAAGATACAAACAATAATCCAATTTGTTCTAATCTTCCTGATCTTGGTTTAAGAAGTTCTGATAATTCTGTAACAGTAAAAAAAGTATTTTTAAAGGAAGAATATTTCAATTCATTTAATGAAATAAATAAAAATGAAACTAAGAAATCTATTTTTGCTAATGTATTTGCAGGTATTTTAAGTAAAAGAATAAATAGTGAAACAAATGTAGGTAAAATTGTTCAGTTAGATTACGAGCTTGAAGCAATAATGCAAACCGCTTTAAAAATTGTAGATGAGCACTTTGATCCATTAGTTCCTCTTTTTCCTGATCAATTATTTACATTAGGACAAGAAGTAGGGAATCCTGAGTTAGTAGGTTATTGTGAAAAAGCGATACCTTCTGTACCTAATACAAACATTACTTTAACAGCAGACCAAATAAAAGAATTAACTCTTCAAGCAGTTGATAAGGTTGTAAAAGATAAAGTAAACCTTATGATTGCACTAATCTCTCAAGATATAGAGATAATTAATCAACTGGAAAATTCTTCAAACGATATAAGTAATGAAGATATAAAAACTATGGTTGAAAAAGAAAGCACTGAAGAACAAAAGGGTGATAACCATGAATCTGCTGAAAAGTTGGAAGAACCTTATACCTCACCTACAATATTTGAAGACGATAAAATAACAAGTAAAAAAGTAGGTTTTCGTGGCACTGTAAAAGTAAAAAGTGTTGGTGGTACTGAAAGAGATTCTAAATTAAATGACAATAAAACCGAAGTGAAAAAAGTAAGTGAACCACAGCTTTCTGTAAGTGACACTCCATCTTTACAAAGTAATAATAATAATAATCAAGCATACTCGCCAGCTTCTAGTCAAAGGCAACCAGCAACACAACCTTCTACTGCTAGTGGTAAAATGCCAGCTTCTCATAAAAGGCAAGCAACAGGAATACCTTCGCCTGCGAGTATAAAAGAACCTAATGCATCTATTCCTAAACAACCTCATAAAATTCCCTCACTTGCTCCGAAAAAGGGTACTAAGAAAGGAGCAGGAAGAGATGATGATAGAAGAAGACAGGTTCAAAATCCTGATGCTGATTTAAATGAAAGAAATAAACAAAAATCTTCTTCATCTTTTCGTAAATATATTTTTGGTGCTTTAGGTTTAATTGCAATCACTGCCCTTCTATTCCCTGGTGCTTATAAAAAATTATTCCAGGAAGTAACAAAAGGTGTAAATAGAATGAATTATAACCCTTGGGTTGCGTACGGTAATAGCTTAGTTATTAGAGCTCGTGCTAAAGTTAATGAGCTTGCATCGAAAGTAACTGGAAGAAACGTATAATATTGTTATAAATATACTTTTTTTGATCCCTAAGTCATTTAGGGATCAAATTCTGTTTTAACCTTGTCTTACCGCTTATTTTGTGTTATAAGCTTAAGCAAATTAACCAGTTTTTAAACCAAATGATTAAAATCGATAATATTACTATTGATGATCCGGTAATTCTTGCTCCTATGTCGGGGGTAACTGATCTTCCATTTCGCAATTTAGTTAAAAGATTCGGTGCAGGCCTTGTGGTTTCAGAAATGATTGCAAGCCGCGCTATGATTCTTGAAACTAAACAAAGTTTACAAAAATCAAGCGGATCTGATGAAAAAACCTCAATTCAACTTGCAGGTTGTGAGCCTGAAGTTATGGCCGAAGCTGCAAAGCTTAATGAAGATAGAGGTGCTAGAATTATTGATATTAACTTTGGTTGTCCAGTTAAAAAAGTAGTTAATGGTTTTGCAGGTTCTGCATTAATGAAAGATGAACCATTAGCAACTAAAATTTTAGAAGCAACTGTAAAAGCTGTTAAAGTACCTGTTACTTTAAAAATGCGCATGGGTTGGGATAGTAATAATTTAAATGCCCCTCGCCTTGCAAAAATTGCTGAAGACGTTGGCATTAAAATGATAACAATTCATGGCAGAACACGCGCACAAATGTATGATGGTAAGGCTAACTGGGAATTTATTCAATCTGTAAAAGACGCTGTAAAAATCCCTGTTATTGCAAATGGTGACATTAAAACTATTGATGATGCTGTAATCGCTTTAGAAAAATCAAAAGCTGATGGTATTATGATAGGTCGAGGCGCTTATGGTAAACCTTGGTTTGTTAATCAAGTAGCTCATTACCTTAGAACAAAAGAAATTTTATCTGAACCCACTTTAGAAGAACAACTTAAAATTATTCTTGAACATTATGACGCTATGCTTGAACTTTATGGGAGTGAGGGTGGCGTTAGAATGGCTAGAAAACACATTGGGTGGTATAGTTCTGGGCTTTACAATTCTGCAATTTTCCGTGGTCAAATTAACCGCATGAATAATCCAAATGATGTTAAAGAATTAACTATAGAATTCTATTCCAAATGTTTAGAAGATGCTTTGGTTAATTAATAGTTTCAAAATTAACATATATGTTATTGACAATTTATTAGCGCTTCATATATTACATAATAACTTTTTCTTAAAAAATAGTCAGTTAGGTAAAATATGCGTTGTAAAAATAAAGTTTATAACAAAACTAATGAAAATAATGTTAAGAAAAGTATAGTTAAACTTAGTTTTTTAAAGCTAAATGCCATTAAATTAGATACTATTCAACAACGTTTCACAAGGCTTACTTCTCCTGATAACCAGCATTTAACTCAAAATGAAAGCCTTATTGATATTACAGAAAACGATAGTTTTATTTTTCCATTCACTTTAAAAATATTTTATCTACAATCAGAAAAAAATAAATATATTCATTTAAAAGGGATTACAGAAATTGTAGAAATATTTAATAGAAATGATATTAGAAATATAAGCACTGAGCAGTATTATTACACAATCCAACTAACTTTATTAAAAAATATTATATATTATAGACCTGATTTAAAAATAGAAATTTCAAAAGAACTTTTAAAAGCTACTTTTCCTACCATTTATCAAAAAATCAAAATTGATAATGAAATAAATGAAATAAAAAATAATCTGTTAAATCTAACCAGAATAGTACAAGCGCGAAATGCTATTACAAATGCTCAATTCTCTTTTTATTCACCTCCAATAATTATTTATTCTAATGAAGAGGAACCTATGGAAATTGAGCTTGAAAACACTTCTTTTTCTCATAACATTCCTTATAGTATCGACGAAAAATTTAATATGATTGATTCTCCTGATTTATCAAATGATAGTGAATTAATAGAGGATTTAGTTTATGAAACATCTTCAAACTATTCTTTCAATTCTTCAAATGAAGAAAGCTTTGATTCCACATCAAGTGATAATATAATATCTTCAAGTAACATAAATTATATTCCTGTAACTATAACATTGGCTTAGTAATAGTAAAGTTCAACAGAATAACCCTAATGATTTTTCAAATGATCACTTTCAAGTGCACCATCAGGAAATAATAAAGCCAGGTAATCAAAATTTTTGTGAAATTGCTGAAAGTAGTAAAAGAGGAAGTTTTTATAATATTCAACCAAGTGAATCGCATAGATCAATTGCTGAAGGCTATAGTTTTTTAGATAATTTATCAAACAGACAATCTGATAATTCTTGTACACAAGTAGATAATTTAACAAGCAATAATAAAAACTTTTCTTTTTTAAAATATAAATAATAAACTTTTTTATAATATTATTTCATAAATCAAATAAATATTTTATTCTTTAAATATAATTCCTTGAGAGAATGAAATATGATTTTTCTAAATATTCTAATTAATTATGCGGCTAATAAAATCATTAAAGGTTTGGAAAAAATTTTTAAAATTGATTTAGATGAATCTAACGAAGTTAATTATAATAGTGATAATGATGATTTTACACCGTTTTTATTTGACCGAAAATTTAGAGATGAAAAACCATGTAATAAGGCTGAAATATTAAGATAAAATTAGTTACACAAAAGGATTTATTGCAAAAATACAATTATAGCACAACACCGCTTGATAACGCTAAAGTATTTATTTACTTAAAGCAATGGGTGGTTTATTTTTAACAATACGAACCCACCCACACATTCAATAAAACTTACGTTTATCAAAATATTATTTAGTCAAATAAGTTGCTTGTTGCTTTTTCTCTTCTGCTAATCTTTGCTGATAAGTTTGTATAGCATTATATCCTGAAGAAAAATAGGAAATGACTTCTGTAATTTCATTAAGTATTTTCACTTTACCAAAAGACGCGCCTTTTAAACCATTTTTTGATATTAAATTACATTCACGATAAGCTCTTTTTATGGTATCAAAATCTTTAACTTGATGGAGTCTAGAGAAAAAATCTAAATCTTTTTCAATATGTTTAATTATAGATTCTAAAACCAATGCGTTAAAACCCTCAATCATTCTATTGTCACATTTTCTCAAATAAAAACTTTCAAACCCACGTGCAAAAATACTAAAAATAATTGGATCAATTTTAGAAATACTATCTTTATGTTGTTCAATAACTTCTATTGCCTTAATACTTGCATCATATACAGAAATAATATTTCTACCCATTTGTTCTCTACTATACTTTAAACATACCTTATAAATTAAAAGATCAATGTTGGTTATATGTGAATGTATGAAAATTGCAGTAAAACCTTTATAATTTTCTCCCAAAGAATTTAAAAATTTAACTTTTGCATCAAAATCATTTTCAAAATAAAATTTTAAAATATCAGTTACACCTAGGAAATCTTGTTCATTGTCTATAATACTCATTACTACTTTTTTTGCTTTTGTATCAAAAAATTCTTTTCTTTTTTCAGGTGAAGAATGCATTAATAAGATCGAAATAATTTTTCCGGTATTTTCACTAGTGGATATATATCTAGACATGTCATCTAAAGCATTATGTATGGTCTTTTGATTAATACCTAACTTAATAAAAATATTAAATATTTTTATATATCTATTTCTAGCAACTAATATAAAATCTTCATCATTATATTTGGCGCCATGTTCAAGTAGAATTTTAAATACTTTAGTTCTTCCAAATTTACACGCAGTGCTAATAGCATCACTCGTATCTACATTTTTTTCTTTTATTAAAAAACTAACTATATTCGGTGTCCCTTTGATAATAGAACTGTACAATAAAGAATTGTCATTTTCATCTTTTAAATTACAGTCAATATCTTGTGTATTGATAAAGTTAATAAAATTTTCTTCAGTAAACTCCATTTTTTCGAATATTTCGAGTTGTTGCGTCAACCCATTATGTTTCAATAAACGTTGAATATCATTTTTAAATTCTTTTATTCGCCACGAATTTTTCATAATTAAATCCCTCTACCATAAAATTTTTATTTAAAATACATAAAGTACATACACCTGTATTAATGTAATATTAATACACTAAATAAAACAATTAGTTTTTTGATTATTTTGATAAAATTTATAAAACATTATGATTTTTATTATTAAAATCCTATAATAACTCTTTAAACATTTGCCTTGCTAAATTTGCCATATTTTTTTGAGCTACGACATAATTCTTGGACAAACCTATTTCTTTTTATAATGTTTTTTCTTTTAATAATATCAGTGCTTTTTTTATTACCTCAAGCGGTGTAGCGATGTTTAATCTTATAAACCCTTTTCCGTTTTCACCAAATTTTGAACCTGGGGAAAATATAACATCTTTTTCAAGCTTACTAATTAATTGATCTTCAGAAATTTTTAAATTCTCATAATTCATCCACACTAAATATGTGGCTTCTAATGGCGTGAGCTTTATTTGTGGTAAGTTTTTATTTATAAAATCTTGAATATATAAATAATTATTTTTTAGGTAATTATTTAGGGAAGTAAGCCAAGGAGCTGCTTGAGAATAAGCAATCTCAGTTGCTTTAATATAAAAAGTATTAAGTTTATTTGCACCATGTAAATTTAAGCGTTTTTTAAAACGAGCCCTTATTTCTTCATTAAATATAAAAGCATTTCCACCTCTTAAGCCTGCTAAATTAAAAGTTTTTGTAGGTGAATTTAGAATAATAATATTATTCAACATTTCTTTAGAGAAAGAACCTAATGAATGAAACTTAAAACCTGGCGCTATTAAATCACAATGAATTTCATCTGCTATTAGTAAAATACCATTTTTATTACAATAATTAATTATTTTCACTAATTCTTCCTTTTGCCAAATTCTCCCAACTGGATTATGAGGCGAACATAGAATAAAAATTTTAGGTTTATATTTTAAAAGCTCATTTAGATGATGAAAATTTATATTATAGCTACCATCTTCATTATAGATTAAAGGGTTATATAATACCTTCCTATCACTATCTTTAATTATTTCTTCAAACATATAATAAACTGGCGTTTGAATAATTATATTATCGTCTTTAAAAGTAAATTCTTCGACTATAGTTCTTAAGGAAGGTAATACACCTGTAGTAGGAATTATATTATTAATTTCAAGCTGCATATTATGATTATTACTAAACCAGTTGCGTACAGATTTATAATAATTATCGCTTATAAGAGGATATCCTAAGATCCCATGCGAGATAACTTTAGTTAATTCATCGAAAATTACTTGCGGACACTTAAAATCCATATCAGCGACCCACATAGGAATAGCATTATTTTGATGTAAATCCCATTTCATTGAATCAGTATTTTTTCTATTATTTATTATATCAAATTCATTCATTACTAATTAACTGCCTTTTTACTAAAAAATATAAAAAATAACTTATAAAGAAAAGCTGTAATTAATAATAAAACAGCATCTAATATTATAGGTAAATTATTCGAGATGTTACCTAAAATAGGAGCTAGAGCAAATCCTATGGCTTGCCCTGCAAATATAAAACTTCCCATAAAACCATAAAATATTGCAATTTCTTTTTGTGGTACAATTGTAGAAACAAGTGAGTGAAAACTTGAAAAATACATAGTTGCTCCAATTCCACCAGCTATGAAACTTAGCCATAATATAATTTCATAATTTTTAAAAATAACTACATTTAATGACTGTAAAGCTAAGAGAATTAAACCAAAAATCATCTTTTTTCTATATTCATTTTTTAAAATATAAGATAGAAAAGGTGTAACTAAAACCCCTGAAATAGCTATTATTGAAAATGAGAGCCCTATTTTATTAAAAGCCCAATTTAAACTTTCTTTAGCATATACAGACCATCCACCTAGCCATAAACCGAGTCCGATAAATTCAAGTGAATGAATAATTATTATAGATAAATATGGATATATACTTTTATAAAAGCTCCCTGAAAATTCTTTAGCATTCTTATTATTTTCAGAAACTTTTGGTAATTTAAATGTAATGAAATTTGCAAGTGTATAAATGATTGTTGAAATCCAAAATATAGATTTTATCCCTATTTTTTCAACATAAAACCCTGCAAGACTTGGTGCTATAAAACTTCCAAAATTTTGAGCTCCTGAATAATAATTATTAATTAAAGCAGTCTTTTTAATATCAAACCTATTAATGAGAACTCTAATAGAAATTATAAAAGAAGCTATAGCTGCACCTTCAATGATTCTTATAAAAGTTAGTAGATAAAAATTGTCAAAAAATAGATAAGCAGCACTACTTAAAAGCAAGCAAGTAAAAGATAAATTAATTATTAACCTTTCATTTTTTTTAGAAATAAATATCCCTAAAATTGGTTGAAATACAACTCTTGATAAGCTTGCAACACTTAAAAATAATGAAATCTCATAAGGTGAAAAGCTTATTTTTTGTGAATAAAGTGGAAGAAAAGGCGTAATGGTACTAAAGCCTAGCCAAAACAAAAATATTAAAATTATTATACAAAATATCTCAGAATGAAAAATTGATTTAAGTGGATATTTCATAATTACACTCTTTTATATTTTTATATATTTTATCCAAAAACTTTATAGTGTCTTCATGTGATTCTAAGCGTGAATTACCATCCCCACCATTTAAAAAATCAATTAATTGCCATTGCCTTGATTTTTTATTCATCTTTTCTTTTAATGAAAGTTCAGGAAATATATTTGAAAAATCAGATCTTTTAAGTTGAATTAAAGCATCTTTATTAAGTAAATCCTGATTATTCATAATATCGATTGTAAAATCCTCATCTAAATCTTTAGTATTTGTAAGCTTTGAATAAGGGTGGCTTTTAACATGGATCGAAGATAAAGGGCCTAAATGAATAATTACATTTTCTTGACGAATTCTACCATTCTTTAAGTAAGTATTTTCTGGTAATATATGCCAACTCCTTTTTGTAACCGAACGCTCAACGAGTTTTAAGGAATAATTAGTAATTACTTCCTTACCAATCTTAAATTGCCCCATTATCATTGCGTCATTTTCTCCATAAAACTTCATTTTATTAATATTTTCCTTTTCAAAACATTGGTTAAATCTATTAGTTTTAAGAAGTTTAGAATATACATTATTATTTATTACATTCATTGAAGTATAGGGATTAGTTATAAAGGTTTTTAAATTTGATTCCTCTACTGAAAGTGGGAATATAGATTTATTTAAAGAAATTAGGTTTATTAGTAAATCAACATAATGGTATCCTGAATGTAATAAAATTCCATAACCATATTTGTGAGGATGATTTTCTCTAAAAAAATATTCATCCGGCATGTTCCATAACCCTCCACCAAAGTGAATATCGAGGAAGGTTATTGGTACGTTTGTTTCTTTAATAATTTCACTAATATAATTTTTAAGATATTTATAACCTAAATGGCCCCTTCTTTCACATGATACAACGAAGTTAACTTTTGTTTTTTTTAAATAAGAATTAAGCTCCTGAAAATCATCATAGAGTGAATCCATATTTTCATATGAATTGAAAGCGGTTATAGGTTTATCAGTAAAGACATTTAAATTATATTCCATTGCCCAAATAGCAAAAGCTTTATGGGCCTTTGGTTCTGTACAAATTATTATATTATCAATTTCTTTTAGATTAACGTTTTTAGGAATAAACTGGTTTATAATTTCTGGAGTTATATTATTACGATATTGTTCAGGTAGAAAAACATATGAAGAAGGTTGAAAGCTTTTATCAAAGAAAAATTTTTCTATTTTTTCTTTCTCACTAACTAAATCAATAATTAAAGAAATATTAATCTTATCTTTTAATTTTTCTAATACTTCATAATAACGTTCCTTAAAATGAAGCCCGCATCCTGCAACTATCACATTTTTTAACTGATGCATAAATATACCTCATTTTGAAATTTGACGAGGTCTGATTATTGGTTGGTTATCATTTATATGCTCATAATAATGGGCAATCCATCCAGCAATTCTACTTAGAGAAAGAATCACCGTATTCATAGTAGATGGAAAACCTAATAGTTTGAAAAAAATACAATTAAGTAAGTCAGGATTTGGGTAAATACTTCTAGACTTAAAATACTCATCATTATCCACCCTTTTAACTAATGAAAGCATGATCTCTTTATAATTATTTACAGACACGAAACTTTCATTATCTGATTTTAAAAGGTTAAACATGATTTTCGCTCTAGGGTCCCAACAATTATAAACTCTGTGACCAAATCCCATCAATCTAGCTTTGTTTTGAATTTTCTGGTTTACATAATCTTCTGCTTTAATGTTACTAACTATTATTTCTTCATACATTTCTGCAACGTACTGACTAGCGCCTCCATGAAGTTTTCCTTTAAAAGCTGAAATACCGCACGCTATAGCATTATAGATATCACCACCACTACTTGCGATATTTCTAACTGTGGTAGTAGAACAATTAAGCTCATGTTCTGCATGTAATATAAGTAAGGTACTTAAAATCTCGCTAAATTCGTTTAAAGGATATTCTTTGTTATTATGAAACATATGAGAAAGTATTTGATATGAAAGAGGCTCATCTGAACCAATATCTACCCAATTTTCATTATTTGATTTTAAGAAATAATAAGTGGCTATGACGGAAGTTTGAGCTATTAGATAAGCTACTTTATCAATTGTATTATTGTTTTCTTTAATCTCATTCGGTTCCAATGCTGATAAAGATATAACCCCCATCGATAAAAAATCCATAGGATGCAGTGAAATTGGGAAATTATCTAAAACTTGTTTTAAATCCTTGCTTAAGTAAAAATAACGTGCCGCCTTATTTTTAAAATTAGTTTTATCCTGTAGACTTATTTCTTTATCAAAAATTAATTCAAAGGCTATATCTTCAAAACTATTATTCTCAATAACTTTTTCTATTTCTATTCCTCTATAAAATAACTTACCATTTTCACCATCTATTTTACTTATATTACTTTTACAAAGAGCGGTATGTTGAAGTCCTTGATCAAGTACAAGAACATTATTAATTTCCTTCTTAAAAGAAAGAATTTTATAGTTATCCTCATTTGATATCTCAAAAACATCTGAAACTGCTTGAAGTGATTTAATAGGTTGCATATTCCCTCCTAAATTAAGTAATCTTAATTCATTGGTTTATAATATTGTTGCTTCAAAATATATTTCTGTATTTTGCCAGTACTTGTTTTAGGTATAGTTGTAAAAGTTACAATTTTAGGACACTTAAAATGAGACAGATTATCTCTACAATGTTTTATTATTTCTTCTTCAGTTAAAATATGACCATTTTTAAGTTCAATTATTGCATGAGGAACTTCACCCCAAACTTCATCATATTTAGGTATTACGGCAACTATAGAAACTGATGGATGTTGATAAATTATATTTTCAATTTCAATAGAAGAGATATTTTCACCACCACTTATAATAATGTCTTTAATTCTATCTCTAATTTCAATATAACCATTAGGTTTAATAACTGCTGCATCTCCTGAATGAAACCAACCATCCTGAAAAGCTTTTTCGGTATTTTCTTTATCTTTATAATAACCAAGCATTACATTATTTCCTCGCATTATTACTTCACCTACTGTCTTTCCATCATGCGGAACGTCTTGCATATTTTTATCAACCACTCTAATAAATAGCGAATGGATTCCAGGTAAACCTTGCGAACATTTAAGGTATGAAACTTCATCTTTAGATGCAGTACTCCAAGATTCTTGCTCAAGACATATTGCATGCGGGCCATAGGTTTCAGTCAACCCATAAACATGAAGTATATTAATATTACTTTCCTCATATTTTTTGATTAATGTAGGAGAAGGAGAAGAACCAGCAGTAATTATTTTTAAATTACTTACATCTTTTAATGAATTAAAATTAGGCGATTCGAGTAATTTAATCAAAATTGTAGGCACTGCACAAAAATGCGTAACATTATTTTTAATGATTAGGTTTATTAAATGCTCAATATCACAAGTTTTATCTAAACATACATGCGTTCCACCTGCTGCTGTTACTGCCCAAGTGAAACACCAACCATTACAGTGAAACATTGGAAGAACCCAGAGGTAAGTTGATTTACTATTTAGTCCTACTTCTAAGCACTCACCTAATGAATTAAGATATGTACCTCTATGTGTGTACATTACTCCTTTAGGAAGACCAGTAGTACCGCTTGTATAATTAATAGTGATCAAATCATTTTCATTAATTAAATCACATTCAAAACTTTCTAAAGATTCACCTAATTTAATAAATTCAGAGTATTTTAAGCAATTTTGGTAATTATTATTAGATATAACAATTACTTTTTCTACAATTTTCAAATAATCTTCTTTAAATAAATCTTCTTCAACAATTAGAATTTTTGCTTCAGAATGTTTTAAAATATAAATTATATCTGAGTCATTTAATCTAATATTTATAGGTATTACTACCCCTCCGATCATAGGAATAGAATAATAAGCTTCTAACATATAATGGTTGTTACGACATAAATATGCAACTTTATTATTCTTCGTAACACCTATTTGCTTAAAGCTTTTAGCTGATAAAACACAATCATTATAGAATTCTTCATAGGTTTTTCTAACATTTTTATCAATAATAGCTATTTTATCTTTATAAACTCTTTTCGCTCTTTCTAAAAATAACAAAGGTGATAGAGGCTCATAATTTACTTGTTTCATAATTATTACCTTCCATTTTCAATTTTTTTACTTTTGAATAAAAATCTTTGGCGAATGAAATTAACAATTGATAGTTTTCTGTAATAAGCGAATTATTTCCATTTAATAAAGAAGCTTTAATTTTATCTGCTTCATCATTAATATTAATAACAAAGTCTATGACCTTATTTGCAAGTAATTCTTCTTTAAAAAACGCTTTTACTTCTTCTTTATTTTGTGGAAATTCTTTTTTATAATAATTAATAAGAAGTCTCATACACCCATGATCAGCAAGTTTCATCATAAGCTTAAGCAAATGAATAGCTCTTGGCCCAAAATTTTCCCCGATTAAATAGGCTCTAGAAATTTGGATAATAATAAAGAGGTTATTAATCATACCATTTATAATATCATCTAAAGAATTGGCAGGTTTAAATGATATATTACCGTATATCTTTTTTGACCCTAGATTTTGAGTATAATATTTAAAAGATGGATAAATGATTAAATCGTTTATACTGAGTGAATATATAGAGAGGTTTGGATGATTAACTTTTATTTCTCTTAAGACTGCTAATGTATCATCATCTAATTTATCAAATACAACTATGCTATCCACATCTGAAGTTTTATGCTGCTCCCCTCTAGCTGCACTTCCATATAAATAAAATGTTCTTAGATTATCATTAAATTTTTGTTTTAAATCATTTGTTATTAAAGAGATAAAATGAAATTTACTTTCATCATATTCATTAGAAGAATCTTCAATAAAATTTGAGTTGGTTATATTTGTCGCTAATTTTTCGGAATAATATTGTACTATCCTATTTAAAATCAAAGAAGCTTTTTTATATTCTTCTATATTTTGCAATAACTCATATTCAAACTTTTCCCAAAAGTTATTGATAGTAATTAACCATTCTATTTCTCCAGTAATATTTAAATCTGTATTACTATTAGAATACTCTCCTATCTGAATATAATTCCATAAATTAACTATGCCCTTTTCAGCATAACGCAATGCCCAACCTAATTGTCTAACTGCCCAAGTATGGGATTTATCATCTAAATCACTTAAATAATAAAGACGAGCAATGTGACCAACATTGATAATAGCATTAGCAATAGAATCAACATAATCTTGAGTATTTAAATGCTCTATTAAAACATTATATTTATTATAAATTATTGGTGAGAAAATAAATTGCCATTTACTGTGCGAAGGATAATTTTCTAATTCTTCATATGACAAACAATTTAATATAAATTCAGGAAATTCACCTTGCAAATATTTTAGAGCGTTGAGTTGTTGATTATCTAATTTTTCTAGAATTAAATAATAATAGTTTCTTGCTTTTGATGAATAACAAGGTTGTCTTAAATATGAATCAGTATTTATTATATAAATTAAATTATCATCAAATGTGTCTTTACAAAGTTTTATAAAATATTTCTCGCTAATATTTCCCATATTTGAAATCTCCTAAATTATTGAAGTTTATATTCATAATTAATTGGAATTTCTATTAATAGAGGCCTTTTAGCTTCAAATGCATCATTCATAATAGTTTCTAGATAATCAACATTATCTAAATGCAAGGCTTTCATACCATTAGCCTCAGCTAATTTTACAAAATCAACATTTCCAAATTCGACTGAAGGATTATAAATTTCTTCTCTACTTAAATGTTGATAATACTTAATAAGACCAAAAGCATTGTCTTTTAATAATACAATAACTATAGGAAGATTATATCTTACAGCAGTTTCCAAATCTTGACTTGTTGAATGAAATCCCCCATCACCGCAAATAAGCGCTACTCTTTCATTAGGTTTAGCAAGCTTTGCTCCTAAAGCTGCTGGTAATCCGAATCCAAATGATCCGCATACGTTAGAACATAAAAATGTGTTTGGTGTATAAGTTTTACTTAGAAGTCCTGCATATTGTTTATGTAAACCTATATCGCTACATAATATTCCTGTTTTACCTATGGAATTTCTAATTGAACTTATAATAGAGGTTATTTTTTTAAATGATTCATTATCGTTACATACTTCTCTTTTATCAAAAATTTCTTTAACTTGTTTTAATTCGGTAGGGAAAGTTTTGACATTAATATTAGAATTTATAATCTTGTTTAAAGATTTTTTCATGTCTCCTATATATAATAAACCTGGTTGGAATACTTTTCCCATATCTTCGTAGAAAGAGTTTATAACAATAGTTTTTTTATCATTTTTCCATAAAGATGGTTTTAAATCTTCACCAAAATCATAACCTATAAGTAGCATTAAATCTGTTGATTTAAAAATATCTGCAATTAATGGCTTTTGGTATATTTCATCGATATATTTATTACCTGGAGTAATAAAAAGATGATGATCTTCAGGAATAACTCCTTTAGAAGCAAGGGTTGAAATAACAGGAATATTAAATTTATTAGCGAGTTCAATTATTTCATTACAACAATCTTCTCTAATAACCTGATTTCCTACAACTATAATAGGATTATTTGAGTTTTTAATTTCCTCAATAATTCCATTAAGCTTCTCATCATTAACTTGGTTCGGAAGTTTTTTATTAATTGGAGTTAGTTCATTAAGTAATTTTTCTGCTAAATTTTCATCAATTTTTTCTTTCATTAAATCTAATGGAAAACTTAAATATACAGGACCTGGAATTCCATTAATTGCAATCTCCAAAGCTTCTTTTACGATTTTTGGTATATCAATTAAATTTTCTAATTGAGCAGAATATTTTGTTAAAGGTTTCATAAACTCAACATTATCTATACATTGATGAGTTTGATTATAACAAATTTCTTCTCGTGGTATTTGAGCTGAAACTACTAAAATAGGTGATCTATCTAACATGGCTGAACAAACACCTGTGGATAAATTTGTTAATCCTGGACCAAATGTTGAATAGCACATTTGCGGAGTTCCGCTAATTCTTGAATATACATCCGCCATTATCCCTGCAGTAAATTCATGACGGGTTAAATAAAAATTTATATCTTTCTCTTCATCAAACTGAATTGCTTGCGCTTCTCCACCGACAATACCGAATATATTATTTACGCCTAATTTTGCTAATGTTTTTAGAAAAAATGCTGAGCCTTTCATAAATCCCTCTATTCTTAAGTTAAACAAATTAATTTTAAAATATGATTTATAAATGATTTATAAGATATATAATCTTAATCTTATTTATACATAATTTACAATAACTTATTTAAAATAAATTGATAAAAATATTTTAATCATAATATATGGGCTAAAAGTTGTTTATGAAGGTATTTATAATTATTACCTAACATCATGTTTATTAATTAACTATTTTTTTACTTGCGTAAATTTCTTATAGTCATTAATTTTATTATTATAAGTTTTGTTTAACTTTAATGAGAGGAATTCAAATGAATACAGAAACAATATATAGTTCGCAAGTAATTGACTGCTTAAAGGAGTATAAAATTGATGAAGCGAAAGCTAATCATGATTACAACAAGCAAATATCAAATGGTAAGTTAGATTTAAATTATTACACTGATTTAATGCGTGCAATTGCAGAAACTCAAGCAGATGCATTTTTTGAATACATAAAAAACGAATTGTCTACTCAAGATCTTTTTAAAATAGTTTATACTATAATCGAAACAGAAGATAAGTTTAAAGAAAACGAAATTGATGATAAAATATTTTACTATTTAGCTAACAAACTCCCTAGTAGATTGAAAGATTCGGATGAACATGATTTTTATTCTCAGCATAGAATAAATTATTGTTTAGCAGTGGGAAACATTACTCGAGCAATAGAATTGCATGATAAGAATAAAGAGAAAAATAATGGGCAACCTAGATTAAAAGGTTATAATTTAAATTATTATCTAGAAACTATTTCTAATGCAGTAACCCTTCAAGCTTATGAATTTCTCTCTCATGTTTTAAAGCCCCTTAATTCAGAAAGCATTGGAAAATTAATTTTTTTTAATTACAGTGATAACCTTGACGACCATAACCTTAAAATAATCCAAATACTATCAACAGCTCATCTTCATAAGATTACAACTGAAAGAAGAGAATTAAATAATATAAATGTTAAATCTAACGATTCGTGGCGCGAAAACTCGGATGAGAAAGCTTTAAACAAAAAGGTTGCAGATTTAGCTATTTAATCTGATTAATGGAGTATATGTATAAAATATATACATATACTCCATTAATTCATTAATAATACAAATTATTCTTATACCTTAAAAATAATAAAATTTTCATAGTTTTCCTAAAAAAATTTGACTTATCCATAAAAGTTTATATCATTCTCGTGTTTCCAAAATTAGAAAAGGTTTTTAAATGACACAAGCTGTTATCGATCTTCTTGAAAAAAAACGCCAAGGCGCTCTAATAGGTGGAGGCGATAAAAGAATTAAGGCTCAGCATGAAAAAGGTAAACTTACAGCTCGTGAAAGAATTGAAGTATTAGTTGATCCTGGTTCGTTTGAAGAAACAGGCATGCTTGTTGAACACCGCTGTACCAATTTTGGTATGGAAAATAATAAAACTCCCGGTGACGGATGTGTTACAGGACATGGTACAATTAATGGTAGATTAGTATTCATATATAGCCAAGATTTTACAGTACTCGGCGGCTCTTTAAGTGAAACTAACGCTAAGAAAATTTGCCAAATTATGGATATGGCTCTAAAACTTGGCGCTCCAGTAATTGGAATATGTGACTCAGGCGGAGCACGTATTCAAGAAGGAGTTAACTCGCTTGCAGGATATGGTGAAATATTTCAACGTAACGTTATAGCTTCTGGTGTTATACCTCAAATTTCTGTGATTATGGGCCCATGTGCAGGTGGTGCTGTTTATTCCCCTGCTCTTACTGACTTTACATTTATGGTTAGAGGTTCTTCATATATGTTTGTAACCGGACCTGATGTAGTTAAAACCGTTACAAATGAAGTTGTAAGCCAAGAAAAGCTTGGTGGTGCCGATATCCACACTTTAAAAACCGGTGTTGCTGATCGTGCATTTGATAATGATATCGAAGCTCTTTTACAAGTAAGACGTTTATTTAACTTCTTACCCCTTTCAAACACTACTCCTGCTCCAGCTCGCGTTACACAAGACCCAGCTGATAGACTTGAAATGTCATTAAAAACATTAATACCCGGTAATAATAATAGAGCTTATGACATGAAAGAGCTCATTTTTAGGGTAGTTGATGAAAGTGACTTTTATGAAATAAAACCTGATTACGCTAAAAACGTTATTGTAGGGTTTGCGAGACTTGAAGGAAGAACAGTTGGTATTGTTGCAAATCAACCTATGTATTTAGCAGGATGCTTGGATATTGACGCTTCTACAAAAGCTGCTAGATTCATCAGATTCTGCGATGCATTTAATATTCCGCTAATTTCATTTATTGATGTTCCAGGCTTCTTACCAGGTGTTTCACAGGAACATAATGGTATTATTAAACATGGTGCAAAATTACTTTACGCTTATGCCGAAGCAACCGTTCCAAAAATTAGCATTATTACACGTAAAGCCTATGGTGGAGCTTATATTGTAATGAGTTCTAAACATTTAAGAGGCGATTTCAATTACTCATGGGCAAATGCAGAAATTGCTGTTATGGGTGCACAAGGTGCTGTAGAAATTTTATATAAAGATCTTAAAACAGATGAAGAAAAACAAGCTAAAATAAAAGAATATCAAGAAACAATTACTAACCCGTTTGTAGCTGCATCTAGCGGTTACATTGATAATGTAATTGATCCAGAAAATACTCGATGGATAATTTGTAGAGCATTAAATCTACTAGCTTCAAAAACTGAAGATCGTCCATGGAAAAAACATGATAATTTACCACTTTAATAAAAATAGGTACGTATAAAAATGCCTTACACTCAACACCAAGGTTTGTTTGATAAAGTTTTAATTGCTAACCGCGGTGAAATCGCTGTTAGAATTATAAAAACCCTTCGTAAAATGGGTATTAAATCTGTTGCTGTATATTCAGAAGCTGATACAAATTCACTTCATGCAAGAATGGCTGATGAAGCTTACTACATTGGACATTCTTCTGCTGTAGATAGTTATCTTTCAATAAATAATTTAATGAATGCGGTAAGAATTTCAGGTGCACAAGCTGTACACCCTGGTTATGGTTTTTTATCAGAAAACCCATTATTTGCAAAAGCTTTGAAAAAAGAAGGTATTAAATTAATTGGCCCAAGCGTTAAAGCTATCGAACAAATGGGTGATAAAATTGAGGCTAAAAAAATTGCAGAAGCTGCAGGCGTAAATACCGTTCCAGGTTATATGGGTGTTATCAAAGATGCGACCGAAGCAGTAGAAATCGCTACAAAAATTGGTTTCCCTGTAATGATTAAAGCAGCTGCTGGCGGCGGCGGACGTGGAATGAGAGTAATTTATTCAGCTGAAGAAGTAGCTGAAGCTTTTCGATCTGCTACTAATGAAGCAAAAAATAGTTTTAGCGATGACAGAGTGTTTATTGAAAAATTTATTGAGAATCCTCGTCATATTGAAATTCAAGTTATAGCGGATCAACATGGTAATATAGTTTGTTTAGGTGAGAGAGAATGTTCAATTCAGCGCCATCATCAAAAAGTAATTGAAGAGGCTCCAAGCCCATTTATTGATGAAGAAACTAGACAAGAAATGTATAGGCAAGTTGAATCTCTTGCAAAAAAAGTAGGATATTATTCAGCAGGAACAGTAGAATTCATTGTTGATCAAGAGAAAAATTTCTATTTCCTTGAGATGAACACAAGACTACAAGTTGAACATTGCGTAACTGAACTTATTACTGGTATTGACCTTGTCGAACAAATGATAAGAGTAGCTAGTAATGAAAAACTAAGTTTTACTCAACAAGATGTGAAACTTAATGGTTGGGCAATAGAATCACGTATATATGCAGAAGATCCAACTCGTGGTTTCTTACCTTCAAGTGGTCGTATTACGAAATATAGTATGCCTGACTTAAAACCAGGAATCAGAATTGATTCAGGAGTATATGAAGGTGGTGAAGTAAGTATGTTTTACGATCCTATGATTGCAAAGCTTTGTACATACGCACCTACTCGTGAAGAAACAATACATTTAATGCAGCAAGCTCTTGGTGATTGCTTAATTGAAGGCATTTCTCATAATATTAGCTTCCTTGAAGCTATATTTAGCCACGATAGATTCAAATCCGGGGATTTAACTACTAAATTCATTGAACAAGAATATCCTGATGGTTTTTCAGGGGCAACTTTAACTTCTGAACATACTCAAGTATTTTTAGCAGTAGTTCTTCATATTTACTTAACCGATGCTAAAAGAGCTGCAGTTATCACTGGGCAACTTAAAGGACGTGAAAGACAAATAGGAAACCGTTGGGTAGTAAGAATTGATGACCAGGAATACCCTGTTATTACTAAACATATTCCGGATGGTTATCATATAAGATATACTAGGACTCGTATAGATGTTGAAAGTAATTGGATACTTGGCACTAAACTTTTCAGAGGATTAGTTAACGGTAAACCTGTTAGTGTTAAAATTGATATATATGATGGTGGTTATTATTTAACTTATTCAGGAAGAACTGTAAGAACTGCTGTTAGAAGCCCAAGGGTAGCAGAGCTTGGAAGATATATGCCAGTTAAAAAACAAAAAGACTTTATAACTGAACTTACATCTCCTATTGCAGGGTCAATTGTTGCAATCAAAGTTAAACCTGGTGATGAAATTACACCGGGCAAAGAGATAATGGTTGTTGAAGCAATGAAAATGGAAAACTCTATTGTTTCCGAATATACATGTAAGGTAAAAAACATATTAATTAAAGAAAAAGATAGCGTAGTAAGCGGACAAGTTTTAATTGAATTTGAATAAAGGTTTTAGAGAGAGGATACTCTCTCTTCTCTTTCTTTAATCCCTTTCTCTAAAATGTTTAAAAGAATATATTTTTTATGCTAGTTTAAATTTTTGTTATTTTTAAATTATCAAATTATTTACTAAATTCTTTATCACTATCAGTTACCTATCTTACGTCTATAAGGTCAAAATAGCTTAGAATCTAAATTATAATATGTAACTTTCCTTGGGGATGAAAATAAATATTTTAAGGCATTAAGCGATAATTTAAATCCCTTTACCCATTTAAATATAATGTTACTTAAAATATTTTCCAATAATCCTTTAAAACAACTGCTATTATATAACAATATAAAATATATTTTAATATTAACGTAATAACAGGATAAATTTCTATATTTTTCAACAAAATAAATTTTTTACATATCTTTTAACATTAATTTCATGCGATTATCTATTATAAAACCTCAAATTTTAAATTATCAATGTATCAATAACTTAGCTTTACGTAACCTAAATATTAATTGACATTTTCTTATTTAATATTATATTAACTAATTGTTAATATTTTAGAGGAAATAATGAAATACATTAATGTTGTTATAGCGTACTTCAATGACACTTCGGGTGATGATTTATCAGCAGCAATAAAAAATGATGATTTTAATAAGGTTAAAGATCTTTTAAATAAGGGAGTAAGCCCTGATGCTACTGATTCATTGGGTAGACCTGCACTATTTACAGCTGTATTACATGAGAATATTGATATTGCAGAATATTTATTACAAAAAGGTGCGAATGCTAATTGTGTAAATTACCTTTATAAAAGCGTTCTTAGCCAAGCAGTACAAATGGATAGTTTAGAAATTTCTTACGATCTAGCAGAGCTATTACTTTCATATGGCGCTGATCCAAACGATACAGATTCAGGTAAACCCTTACATATACATGCTTATATTAATCAAAAAGATGAAGTAGCAAAACTCTTAATTAAACATGGCGCTTATATTAATGCTGAGGATAACTCAGGTAATACTTTATTATCTTATGCAATTGCAGAAAATGATGTTGAAATGGTAGACTTCGCTCTTAAAAACGGCGCATGTACCGATAATATTTATGTAAATGGAAGTAAAATTAAAGACCTTCAAACCATAGAAAAAGATATTGCTGAATTAATCGAATACTACAGCAAAAACAAATATAAAAACCATTCATCCGTTGTTAATGCGGAGAATAATTTAGACAGCCACGATAACTCTTTTAATAATGACAAATATTTTGAAAATACAAAGGAGCACATAGAATGGTACGCAACTACATAAAAGACGCATATAATTTTTTAATAAGTTCTTACAATAAATTGTTTGGTTATGAACATAATAAAAGCAATCCGGAACAAAAAGAAATTTTTAAAGAAGCTAGTGAAAAATTTAAAAGTGAAGATATAGAATCAGCACTTAAGAATGCTAAAGTTATTTTACCATATAGAAATTTAACAGAACCTACACCTGAGACAAATATTAGGTTATTTAAAGCTGTTGAAAGTAATGACTTTGAAGAAGTTAAAAATATTATTGAAAATTCTTCTAAAAAAAATGAATTAGTAAATGCTAAAAATTTTATAAAAATACCCCTTATTCATGTAGCTGCTGAAAAAAGCAATTCAGAAATTATTGATTATTTATGCAAAAATGGCGCTGATGTTAATGCAACTAACTTAACTTATTTAACAGCACTTGCAATAGTTGTTCAAAAAAATGATATCCCATCAATTGAATCTTTATTAAAACATGGAGCAGAAGTAAATACATATATTTACGGTGATTTAATTAAAAATAAACTTACCGAGTTAAATATAAACCCAGAAGACTACAAAAAAACTACTCCTCAAGAAATTATACAGATTTCAAACTTAGAAACACCTTCCCCTACCCACAATGAAGAAGTGGATTATCATAACGAAAATTATAATGAAATTCTATTTGAACATGTTTTAACAGACATTGTTGTATCAGAGATAATGAAAGATTATTAGAAAATAGGACTCAAATGAAAACAAGACTTAGTAAAATAAAATTACCAGAAGATTTAGAGCAAAAAAAAGAAATTCAAGCAATTTTAAATATTCTAGATGCGCTTGAATATATAAACCCTACTATTGAGGCTGGTAAAGAAAAATTTAGTAGTGATATTAACTCAAAAGCAACTACCGTACTTGCCTTGCAAATTATTGGGGAAAATATTAAAATATTACCTCATAATTGGGTCAAATATACTGACAAATCTTGGTATAAAGACTTTAGAAACCGTTCTGCCCATACAATTAATATGTCTGAATTATTAAGTAATTCTGATAATTTATGGAATACAATAACTTCTGCTCATGCTGACCTTTCAATACTCATTAAAAGCCTTTGTAAAGAATTAAAAACTACAGGAATTTTACCGGAAGATACGTATAAATCTATTTATCCTGTTCAAACTGTACCTGAACCAGAAGTTTCTAAGAGTTCTACCCTGCAACCGGAAGAAAATACTGAATGTAAAACAGAAGGTGTAATTGTAAAAACGAATCTTAAGAATAGTAAACAATCTTCCCAAAATTCTAATCGTGATAAAAAAACTTTAAAAGCTAAAAGGAAGAGTGAAAATCAATCTATAAATCTAAAAGAACTTACAGAAGATGAATTATTAAAGGTATGCCAAGAAGAAGTTAAACAACAAACTATATCACTGAATATAAATAAAAACTTTTATAATTTACTATTTAACGCAATTATTGAAGGAAAATTAAAAAATCTTGAATTTCTTGTGAAAAAAAATCCAGATCTTTTTAACACTATTTATACATTTAATGGAAAAATTGTAAAAGATGATAATTCTTTAAAACTTGTTGTTAAACATTCTCAACACCAATCATCAATTTTATATTTTCCAAGTGAAAGATTTACTTATGAAAAGGAATTCATAATAAACTTTAGTATACTTGAATTAGCCATAAGTGTAAGTAACCCTTCATTAGAAATAATCAATTTTTTATTAGATAAAAAAGTTAGTTTATCTATTCAAAATAGTTATTTATACACACTTTTACACCTTGTAAACAATGTGGATGTTTTAAATCTGCTACTGACTCATCCTTATTCTAAAGATGTTTTACTTCCTAAAATTAGTGATGAAAACAATATAATGTATTCATCACCATTAAGGCTTGCAGTAGAAAAAAACAATATTGTTTTATTTAATGCTTTTTTAAACCATGGTGCAAAATTATCGTTTCAATCTAAAATAATAGATGAAGTAATTTTTTACTCTGACGTTCTAAAAGTAATGACAAAAAACGTTAAATTAACTATTGAGATGCTTAAACACATTGTTAGCTATAACAATATAGATAACTTACTAAAAATGCAGTTTGTAGTAC